>JAFVTT010000011.1 GCA_017503065.1 Bacteroidaceae bacterium
CTTCAACGCGAAAATCAAGGCTTTCAGAACACAATTCAGGGGAGTAGGAGATGTAAAGTTCTTTATGTTCAGATTAGCCACACAATTTGCATGACGATTATTGGCTTTGCCCACCAACCAGATTTTTCCGCTGACCCCTTTTTTTGTGTTCTCGGGATGATAAAAATGAGAAGTTATCTTGACGGGCAAATACAGAAAACGGCCTCCTTTTTAGGGAAGCCGTTGTATTTTTCTGTCTTGAAAAGAGAATCGTTCTCGATTAACCCAACTTCTGGATGTGATGAGCCAACTTGCTCTTCAGGTTAGAAGCCTTGTTCTTGTGGATGATGTTAATCTTGGCCAGCTTGTCCAGAGCCTTCTGAACGCTGGGATACATCTCGATAGCTGCTGCCTTGTCTGTTGTGGCACGCAACTTGCGTACAGCATTACGCATGGTCTTGGCGTAATATCTGTTGTGGAGTCTTCTCTTCTGCTCCTGACGGATTCTCTTTAAAGATGACTTGTGGTTTGCCATGTCTTACTTAATCTATTTCTTTTTTACTTTGTAGTCCCTAGGAGAGTCGAACTCCTCTTTAGAGAATGAAAATCTCTCGTCCTAACCGATAGACGAAGGGACCTTACCTTCGGCTTTTATGCCAGTGCTCAAACGGCGTTGTCCCGTTTTTGCGGTGCAAAGGTACGTTGAAACTTTGAATTGACAAAATATTTTCGTGGAAAAATGTGCATAATGACGTATTTTTTGTGATTTTATCTCTCCTTAATGCTATTTTGGATAAATTCGCATAATTAATATCCTATAGGTGCATGCAAACGACAAGGGGCATAGTGTTGAGGACAATACGCCATAGTGACAGCCGTATCATAGTGACTCTTTTTACCGAGCATTTTGGCATGCTTTCTGCAGGTGCGCGCCTGACACGAGGGGGCAGGTCAGGGGGGAGGTGTGCCTTGTGGCAGACACTGAATGTCGTAGAAATGAATGTTGATTATCGTCCTGCAAACGATTTACAGAAGATATCCGAAGCTTCCATCTCCACACCATGGGTGGAATTGCCCTATCATCCCGTAAAGGCTTCCATATCCATGTTTTTGGGTGATTTCCTTTTCCATAGTCTCAGGGGTGAAGGAGAGAACCGCCCTTTGTTCTCTTTTCTATATAATTCGCTCCGTTGGCTTGATGAGGCAGACGGTGGAGTGGCTAATTTCCATTTGTTGCTGATGATAAGAATGACCAGATTTCTGGGTATATGGCCCAGTATAGATGGATATGGCAGAAATTTGGTATACGACATGAAGGCAGCCTGTTTCTCTGCTGTCCTGCCTGAGCATGGCCAGTATCTTGAGGCGGGAGATGCCATGTGGATTCCTCTGTTGCTGAAGATGGACTATTCGCAGATGCACAGATTGAGGATGACAAGACACGAACGATGGCACATGTTGGAGGTACTGCTGAGGTACTACCGTTTGCATGTGCCATCGTTCGGTGAGTTGCAGAGTCTGGAGATTCTGCGTGAACTGTTTTCCTGAGTGTTTAACCCAAATCACTCAATAGACTGCTGTGCGTTAATGAAACCATCTTATTGTCATCCTGTTCCGGCACTTTTCGGTTACGATGGAATCTCATTGCGCCCTCAAAGTGGCAAAACATCTGTTCAAAAACAAACGCTATTATCATCATAACGCTAATGACCGATTTGGGTTTAACCGATGCAGTCGCTCTTCAACCGGTTCAGGTCTTCCTTGCTACGGCGGCAGGTGGGAGTGGCATCAACGCGGGAAATGATATCGTCGTTGTCCATGTCTTCTGCCGAGTAGATGAAGATGTTGTTGTGGCGTCGTTTTGCCGTATTGTTGCCGTCAGGATAATACACGTTTATAAGGTCCTCACGGTGCTCCTTGAGTTCCTTGTCCTCTTCGCTTATCCTTATACTTGGTTCTTCCTGGTGCGTGCTTATGCCATTGATGCTCTGAAGACCGAAACCTGTGGCTAGCAGGGTTATCTTTACCTTGCTGCCAAGGGTGGAGTCAGTGGCAAGACCCCACTTTGTTTCCACATCGTGACGGAACTTACCCATGAAGTCGTGTATCTCATTCATCTCTTCCATCATGAGGGAACTGTGGTCGTCGTCGGCGCAGAAGTTGATGTTGAGCAGTACCTTCTTGGAGTTGAAGATGTCATTGTGGTTCAGCAGTGGAGAGTTGAGGGCTTCCTTGATGGCCTTTGTGACGCGATTCTCACCTTCACCATATCCTGTACTCATGATGGCTACACCTCCGTCTTTCAGTACGGTGGTGACATCCTCGAAGTCCAGGTTCATGATACCGTGCATGGTGATGATTTCCGCAATGCTCTTTGCGGCAATGGTAAGGGTGTCGTCGGCCTTTGCAAAAGCATTGATAACGGTCAGTTCGGGATAGATCTCGCGTAGACGCTCGTTGTTAATCACCAACAGGGCATCGACGTGCTTTGAAATTTCCTCCACACCGTCAAGAGCCTGGTTTATCTTCTTGATGCCTTCAAACTTGAAGGGTATGGTCACTATGCCTACAGTCAGTATGCCGGCCTCTTTGGCGCAACGGGCAATGATAGGTGCGGCTCCGGTACCTGTGCCACCGCCCATTCCGGCAGTAATGAAAACCATGCGTGTTCCGTCGTTAAGCATCTCCTTGATGGCATCAATGCTTTCCTCCGCTATCTTGCGCGCCTTCTCGGGTCTGTTGCCTGCTCCAAGTCCGCATCCGAGTTGCAAATGGTTGGGCACAGCCGAATCCTCGAGTGCCTTCTTGTCGGTATTGCAGACCACATAGGACACATCGTGTATGCCCTCGCGGTACATGTGATTGACAGCATTGCCACCACCGCCACCTACGCCGATGACCTTGATAATGCAGTTGTTTGTCTTTGGAAGGTCCACGATGGGAAGTCCCAAGTCAAAGTTGATATCTTGCTGATAACTCATATTCTTCTGTGTTTAGATGGTGTAATACTTATTCTTCTTCATCGGTGAGGGCGTCCTTGATTGTTTGCCAGAACGAGCGTTTTTTCTTCTTTGCTTTATCCTCATTGTCCACTGTTAGGTTGCCGTTGTCAGTAGTGTCTGTGTCCTGAGTATCGTTGTCAGTCACATTGATTTGTGAGGGCTGGGCGGGCTCATGTTCCACAGGAGTGTGTGTGGTGACGTTGTTGTCTTGCTCAGCTTTGGGAATGATGCAATTCTGGTCGCCATGAAGAAGGAGTGACAGGATGCTGTTTGTACGTCCGTTTTCAGGCAGGTATACGCCAGAGGCAACACAAATGTCGGCAGGAAGTCCCTTGACAATTCGTAGTTGCTTATTCCTCTTTGTAATCTGCAGGAATGCTTCGCTGAGGAAGCGTATCTGTGCTCCGCCACCGGTAAAGACGAAACCGGAAGTGAGTTTGTCGCTCTCATTCTCTATTTGTGCCCATACGTTGTGCAGTATTTCCTCGTATCTGGCCTCGATGATTTCGCAAAGACGGCTTTCGCTGCTTTCTCTGCCATGCGACAGTTGCAGGATGTTGTTCTGGGCAGTGTCGTAGTCCTCCAACCATGCACGTCCGTACTTGAGTTTCAGTGCTTCTGCCTCGTCCAATTCGATGGTAAGGCAGTTTGCTATGTCCATGGTTGCATTGTTGGCTCCCAGTGGCACAACCACTAGTTTGCGAAGCATGTTGTTGCTGTACACGCTGATTGTGGTGGTGTCTGCTCCCAGGTCAACCAGAGCACAACCGGAACGTTTTTCGCTGGCGCTCAGTATAGAGTTTCCAAGGGCCAGTGGGGTGATGAGTAGTTCGGCTATCTCGAAACCTGCTCCCTTGACGCATTTTTCTATGTTTTCGGCCAGTGAGTTGCGTGCAATGACATTCAGGAAGTTGGCTTCCATCTGCTCAACCTGTACACCAACGATGTCGGGGTAGGTCCTGTTGCCTACCTTATACTCCTGGGGGATGACTTCGAGTATCTCAGAGTCGGTATATACGACACCACGGTTTGTGTCCATCAACTGGTCAATCAAGTTGTTGCTGATTTGGGTCTTTTCGTTGAAAGAACGCTGTATGCGGTTTTGAACGGTGTGCAGAGACTGTCCGCCCAAACCTACGTATAAGCGTGATATGGTCTGGCCTAGCTGAAGACCGATCTGGCCAAGCACTCGGGAAATGGCTTGTGTGGTCTTGTCGATGTTGTCTATAATGCCCTTGCGGATACAGTTAGCCGCATTTTCCTCTGCAAAGGCAAGTACTTGCATTGTCCCGTCGGATATGCGCTGTCCTGCAATAGCACGGATGGAAGTGGTAGCCAGTTCCAATGCTACGATAATGTCCTTTTCTGCTGCCATAATATAGTGTCTTTATTTTTTGTTTCTCTTTGTACAAACCACCTGATCCGCGTAGTTCAGGTTGATGATGCTGTATTTGTTCCAACCGGCTTTATCAAGTCCGTCTTTATAAAAGGTGGATAGCCTTTCCATTTTGTCGGCAATGTCTGTGGGTTCGCCGAGGACGATGATGTGATCTCCAGACAGAGGGATCAGTTCTATGTGCTTTTCGTTTTTTACGTATATTTGCTGGATGTCATTGTTCCATGGTGAGTTGTTGTTGATGAACGTTGCTATGTTCAGAAGATTATCCATTGCGTATTGTTTGCTGATGTTTCCTGTGGCCAGGCAGATATCCAGCAGAAAGACATCGGTAGGCATTGTGTTGCCCTTTATATCCATGTAGTAACTCTCGCCTTTGTCTGGCATGACATGAATTATGGGTGTGCGTGTGCTGACGCGTATGCACATCAGGTTGTCGGGGGTATAATAACAAATTACGGAGTCGATGTAGGGGCTTTTCTTAAGGTGGTTTTCGATGTTCTTTATGTCGATGTTTTTAAGGGCTATGCCTTTTATGGGTATTTTAGTTTGGTCAAGCAGACCTTTGATGAAACGCGTGTTGACATAGTTAGTGCTTGTGGAATCTTTGAGCAAAATCTCCACTCCAGAGCACACCCGTTGTTCTTCGTCGCGCGACAAGGTGCTTACGGCGAATATTATGTATGCAAGGACTCCTGTCAGAAGTATTATTTTGATGACTATCTTCATGTAAAATTAAAGGCTTAGCATGTTTGTTATTTCTTGGGCATAGTTCTCGATGTCACCTGCTCCCAAGGTTATCAATACGTCAAACTCGTTCTTGTTGACGTGTTTCAGAATATCTTCCTTTCTGCACATCTTCTTTTGTATATCTGGACGAAGATTGTCATAAATCAACTGTGATGTTACGCCGGGAATGGGTTCTTCGCGTGCGGGGTATATGTTGCAGATAACAACATCATCAAGTAGGGAGAGGGCATCGGCGAAGTCCTTGTAGAAATCGCGTGTCCTGGTATAGAGGTGAGGTTGGAAGATGGCTCTGATGCGACGGCCTTCGTACAGTTGCTTGATGCTTAGAATGCTTTGCTTGATTTCCTCGGGATGATGGGCATAGTCTGATATGTAGACCATATCATCTCTGCGTACATGGAAGTCGAAGCGGCGGTCGACACCACCGAAGCTCAGCATGGCTGTACGTATTTCGTCTGCACTGGCACCGGCAACTTGCGCCAGAGCCATGGCGGCGATGCCATTGTCTATGTTGATGGCTACGGGAACACCCAGTTCAATGCCCGTGATGTTCTCTATGGGAGATACCAGGTCGAAGATGATGCGTCCATTGCCGATCTTGATATTTTTAGCGTGGAAATCGCCTTCTTCCCTACTATAATAATATGTAGTTACACCCTCTTGTGCGTTTGGTTTCATCTTCATCCCGGTATGCATGATGAGGTAGCCTCCGGGCAGGATTAGGCTTGTGTATTTTGTGAATGACTCAAGATAGGCTTCCTCTGTGCCGTAAATGTCCAGATGGTCTGCATCGGTGGAGGTGATGACGGTAGCCCATGGTGTGAGCCAGTGGAAGGAGCGGTCAAATTCGTCAGCCTCAATGACAACATACTGGCTTTTTGTTGACAGAATATAGTTGGTGCCATAGTTTTTTGTTATTCCTCCGAGGAAGGCGTTGCAATCTACACTGCTTTGGTGTAGGATGTGTGCAGCCATACTGGACGTTGTTGTCTTGCCGTGCGTGCCTGCAGCGCACAAACCTTTCAGCGAGTGTGTGAGTGTGCCAAGAACTTGTGCACGCTTTTGCATGTCAAAACCGTTTTCCTTGAAGAAGTTCAGTTCAGTATGGGTTGCTGGGATTGCAGGGGTATATATAACGAGGCATTCGTCCTTTTGCATGCATTCTGCAGGGATGAGGTTTACGTTGTCTTCGTAGTGGATGACTGCACCTTCCCGCTCCAGAGTTTCTGTCAGCGGAGATGGAGTCTTGTCGTATCCTCCGACAAAAATACCAGTGTTAAGGAAATAGCGGGCAATGGCACTCATGCCAATTCCTCCGATGCCAATGAAATATACTGCTTGCATACGTGTCTGTTAGTTTTTGATGAGATTGAAGATTTCTTCTGCTATCTTTATGTCCGAGTCGCGGAAGGCCATGGCCAGTGCGTTCTCGCCAAGGTTTTGCAGTAGGGCAGTGTCCGTTACCGTTTTTATGGCTAGAGGAATGAGTTTTTCCTCGGCTTCGGCATCCTTTACGATAAGCGCCGCATTCTTGTTGACGAGTGCCATGGCATTGTGCGTCTGGTGGTCTTCGGCAACATTAGGACTTGGTACCAGTATGCTTGCCTTGCCGAGAAGACACAGTTCGCTGATGCTGCTGGCACCTGCACGGCTTATGACGAGGTCGGCAGCCTTGTAGGCCTTGTCCATGCCACGGATGAAGTCTGTGACATACAGGTTTCTAGGCGTGCCGTATCGTTCCAGTTCCTGTGTGATGTTCTCCTTGTAATAGCTGCCTGTCTGCCAGATGAACTGGATGTTTGAGTTGCGTATCAGTTCCAGTGACTTTAGGATACTGCAGTTCAACGTCCTTGCTCCAAGGCTTCCGCCAATCAAGAGAATGATAGGTTTGTTAGGATTAAATCCGAATTCGGTCGCGGCATCTTCTTTGCTTATGGTTGTGTCTGCAAGATTCTGGCGGACAGGGTTGCCGGTCAGTATTATTCTCTCGGCCGGGAAGAAACGTTCCATTCCCTCGTAGGCAACGCAGATTTTGCTTGCCTTCCTTGCCAGGGTCTTGTTTGTCAGGCCGGCAAAACTGTTCTGCTCTTGGATGAGACACGGTATGCCCATGTCGTAGGCGGCGTTAAGGGTGGCGGCACTGGCATACCCTCCCACACCAACGGCAACGTCAGGTTTGAAATCTTTTATGATCTTTTTTACTTGCCTTTTGCTCTTGAGGAAGTCTACAAGGATACCTATGTTCTTAGGGTTCCAAAGTGGACGTATCAGTCCTTTTACCGGCAAGCCGACAATCTTGTATCCGGCTTGTGGCACACGTTGCATCTCCATGCGGTCCTTGGCCCCGACGAACAGGATTTCTGTTTCGGGACATAACTTCTTTAGGGCATTGGCAATGCTGACAGCAGGGAATATGTGGCCTCCAGTGCCACCTCCGCTTATTATTATTCTTGGATTCTTCATGCTTCAACAGGTATTACTTCAGCATCCTGACTGCTATTCTCGTGTTCTACGGTCTCTTCTGATTTGCGGGCAGAGCGGCTAACACTAAGCATTATGCCCAGATAGGCGCAATTGACGAAAGTACTTGTTCCGCCACGGCTGATGAGTGGTAGTGGTTGACCGGTAACAGGGAATACGCCTACCGCAACAGCCATATTCACCATCGCTTGCATGACAAGCATAAGAGCCAATCCCATTATCAGGTATGCCGGGAACAGGGACTTGCACCGTTGTGCAATACGCAGTGCCCTATATAATAATAATAGGTATAGGAACATTACCGTTCCGCCGCCTAATATACCGAACTCCTCAATGATAATAGCATAGATAAAGTCTGAAAAGGCCTGTGGCAGGAAGTCTCTTTCAATTGAGTTTCCCGGGCCACGTCCTGTGATGCCACAGGTCGCTATTGCTATTTGAGCATGTGTCACCTGCACGTTTTTTGTTATGTCGTAGTCTTTGGGATCGGGGGGCAAATCATTCTTACTCTTGATCCTGTTCACCCAGGTGGGTACGCGGTGCATTATTCCGTCGCTTTTGGCCCATCCGTCCAAAGTGCTCTGAGGGATGTTGACGGCGGTAAAGTATCCGGCCAGGGCAAGACCGAGAAGTGAACCTCCCAACCATAACAGTATCTTTGACGACACTTGCGCGTAGAAGCAGACAAGATACATCACTATGAATATGATAGCGGCCGTACTGAGATTTTCTGTTACGATAAGCAGTAGTGTACAACCGATATTTATTGCTGCCAGTTTGAAACCGAACGAACTTACACCGTCCTTGTCCCTGAATACACTAAGTACGAAGGCGGTTGCCATTACCAGTCCCAGTTTGGCTATTTCGCTTGGCTGGAATGTTATTTCTCCTATTCCCACCCATCGCGATGCTCCATTTACCTTGCCGGCAAACAAGGCGCAAATGAGCAGGATGTATGAAAACAGCGTTATGCACAGTCCGAGCAACTTGTATAGTTTGCACGGCAGCATGTGCATTACCCACGTGAAGCCTATACCTAAAAGTATGAAACTGCCGTGTCGCATGACGGGAGCCCAATATTTGCCGGAGGTGTAGGTCATGTTGCTGGAAGCGCTATATACGGTAATGATGGATATGAAGCACAGCGAGAGAAATACCATCCATAGGACCATATCTCCCTGCATAAGCCCGTTCTCCTTAAAGTTCTTCTTGCTCCAATTATTCATGTGGGTGTCTGTTGGTTTGTTCTTGCGTAGTGTGTTATATCAAGTCGGCGTCCTATAGGTTTCGGACCAGTTCCTTGAACTGCTCGCCTCTGTCCTCCATATTCTTGAACAGGTCAAAACTTGCACAGCATGGGCTCAGAAGGACGGTGTATCCGGGTTTGGCCAGTTTGTTGCATGCCTCTATGCACTCTTTCATGCTGTGGGTGTCGAATGTGGGTATGCCCATGGTGTCGAAGAAATCGTGCAACTTGCTGTTGTCTGCCCCGAGGAACACAAGTCCGGCGCACTTTTTTGCCACCAGTTCTCTAATAGCCTCGTAGTCATTGCCCTTGTCCTTGCCACCGATGATGAGGATGGTTGGTGTGGTCATGCTCTCGAGGGCATACCAGCAGGCATCTACATTCGTTGCCTTGGAGTCATTGATGTAGTGAACGCCTCCTATGGTGGCAACCTTTTCCAAGCGGTGTTCCACACCTTGGAAGTCGGCAAGGCTTTCTCTTAGTTTCTCGCTGCTTACACCGGCCAGTCGTGTGGCCAGACCTGCAGCCAGGGAATTGTACATGTTGTGTTTCCCGTTGAGAGCCAGAGATTCCTGCTCCATATTGAATGGGGTGGGTGTTTCCAGAGTGTAGGTGCCGTTGTCTATATAGCCTATCATGCCGTTCTTGCTCAGGATGGAGAAGGGGCACTTTTGTGCCTTGATACCATATTTCTCCAGTTCTGCCTTGATAATCGGGTCGTCTGCCCAATAGATGAATGCATCTTCTGCCTCTTGGTTGCGTATGATTCTCATCTTGGAGTCCGTGTACTTCTGCATGTCATTGTCGTAGCGGTCCAGATGGTCGGGGGTGATGTTCAGGAGCACGGCAATGTTGGCACGGAAGTCATACATGTTGTCCAACTGGAAACTGCTTAACTCTATCACGTAGTAATCGTAGGTGCAGCCTTCTGCAATCTGCAAGGCCAACGAGCGCCCGATATTGCCAGCCAAACCTACGTTATAGTTGGCATTCTTCAGAATATGATATATCAGGCTTGTCGTAGTGGTTTTGCCGTTACTGCCGGTAATGCAAATCATCTTTGCATCGGTGTAGCGCGCAGCAAACTCTATTTCGTTTATGATATGTATGCCTCTGTTGATTGCCTCAGCAACCATGGGTGCATTGTCGGGGATACCAGGACTCTTGATTACTTCATCGGCATCAAGAATTCTGCTTGCGGTATGTTGTCCTTCTTCCCACTCGATGCCATGGGCGTTGAGCATGTTCTTGTAGTGCTCCTTTATCATGCCCATGTCGCTGACAAAGACATCGTAACCCTTCTTCAAGGCCAGGACGGCTGCTCCAACACCGCTCTCGGCGGCACCAAGTATTGCTATCTTGCTCATGCTTGCTATCTTATTTTAAGTGTGACGATGGCAAGGGATGCCATCAGTATTGTGATGATCCAGAATCTTGTCGTTATCTTGCTTTCCAGCCAACAGCCTTTGGGCCAGTTCAAAAAAATCTTCAGGTCGGGGCCTAGTTGTCCGGGCTTTATGCGGAATGTGTCGTGAATTGGTGCACGTTTGAACACCCTCCATTTTTTTCCGCGTTTGTTGCCCATCTTTGCCACGTTGGTCTGCAGAATCACACTGATACTCTCCATGAGGAACACAAAGCAAATTACCGGAATCAGTAGTTCCTTGTGTATTATGATGGCGGTAACGGCAATGATGCCGCCGATGGCCAGACTGCCGGTGTCGCCCATGAAGACTTGTGCCGGATAGGCGTTGTACCACAGGAAACCTATCAGCGCTCCCACGAAGGCCAGAAGGAAGATTACCAGTTCCTCGGACCCCGGGATGAACATGATGTTCAGGTATCCTGCCAGGTTGATGTGGCTGGACACGTAGGCCAGTATGGCCAATGCTATGCCCATTATTGCCGAGTTTCCTGCACACATGCCGTCCATGCCGTCGTTCAGGTTCGAACCGTTGCTTACTGCCATTACTACGAATGTAACCACAAACACAAAGAATATCCATCCTGCTGCGGTACGGTATTTGCCCAGGAATGAGAACAGGTTGCTGTAGCTCAGGTTGTTGTTCTTCACGAAGGGAATGGTTGTGATGGTGCTCTTTACCGGCTCGCTCTTGTACACTATTGTTTCTGTGGTCCCATTGCGTGATATGGAAACGTTCTCGCGTATCACGGCATCAGGACTCAGCCACAAAGTCAGTCCTACAGTCAGTCCCAGCAGGGCCTGGCTTGCCAGTTTGTATATTGGTTTCAGGCCGTCTTTGTTAACCTTCAGTTTTATGTAATCGTCCATGAACCCGATGAATCCCAACCAGACCGTGGTGGCAAGCATCAGCAGCATGTATATGTTGCGTAGACGTCCTAGAAGCAGGCAAGGAATCACGATGGATACGATGATTATCAGGCCGCCCATCGTAGGCACGCCCCTCTTCTCCACTCCATAGGGGTCTATGCTTTCGTCTCTCTGAGCCTCGCTGATGTTGCGTTCCCTCATCCATTTTATGAAGTATTGGCCGAACCACATGGATATGAGCAGGCTCAGCACCAGAGTCATCAGTCCTCGGAACGAGATGTACTGCCACATTCCCGCTCCGCTTATTCCAAATTGTTCCAGGTATCGGAATAAATAGTATAGCATTTTACGTTACTGTTATATGTTCGTGTAGTATTTGTTTTTTATTCTATGCCAAAGGCTTCGCGTACTACTTCGTGGTCGTCAAAGTGGTATTTCACCCCCTTTATTATCTGGTAGTCTTCATGTCCCTTGCCGGCAATCAGTATCACGTCACCCTTTTTTGCCATCATGCATGCAGTCCTTATGGCCTCTTTCCTGTCCACGATGCTAATGGTCTTCTTAAGTTCTTCCTTGGTCAGTCCGGCCAACATGTCATTGATGATGTCCTGGGGTTCCTCGTCGCGCGGATTGTCGCTAGTTATGATTACCCTGTCGCTTTGTCTGGCCGCTTCCTGTGCCATCAGGGGTCTCTTGCCCTTGTCGCGGTTGCCTCCTGCACCGCATACGGTCCAGCACTGTCCCTTCCCTGCCAGCACGTCGTTTATGGTGCCCAGCACGTTGTTCAGCGCGTCCGGGGTGTGTGCATAGTCAATCACGGCAGTTACGCCCTCGGGAGAACGGAATGTCTCGAACCTTCCGTTTACGGGTTTCATGGCGCTCAACTGTATAAGAGCATCCTGAGGGTCAAAACCTATCATGCATAAGGTGCCGTATATTGCAAGAATGTTCTGCACATTGAAACGTCCTACGAACTGCACGAACACCTCAAGCCCATTCATGTCCAGGTTCATGCCCTCGAAGCTCTCTTCCAGAATTTTGGCATGGAAGTCTGCACCGCCTCTTATTGAATACGTCTTTACTGTTGCCTTTGTGTTCTGGGTCATTATCAGACCGTTCTTGTCGTCAGCATTCGTTATTGCAAAGGCATCCTTTGGCAACATGTCGAAGAATCCCTTCTTGGCATCTCTGTAGTTATCGAATGTCTTGTGGTAATCCAGATGGTCGCGTGTCAGGTTTGTGAATACGCCTCCTGTGAATGTCAGGCCGGCAATTCTTTTCTGGTCCACGGCGTGGCTGCTGACTTCCATAAAGGCATATTCACACCCTTGGTCGGCCATCTTTCCGAGCAGGCGGTTCAGAGTTATGGGGTCCGGTGTGGTACATTCAGTAGGGTAGGCCTCTCCGTCTATATAGTTGCACACGGTGCTGCAGAGGCCGGCTTTTATGCCCATCCTGCGAATTACATTGTACAGGGTGGTGGCAATGGTAGTCTTTCCATTTGTGCCGGTGATACCCACTAATTTCATCCTCTTTGTCGGATTGCCATAGAATGTGGTTGCCAATGGACCTACGATTTCTCCCGTATTGTCGTATACTACGTATGTCACATCTGGTCTGATGTCTTGTGGCAGGGTCTCACATATTATGCAGGTGGCTCCCAGACTTATTGCCTTCCCTATGTATGCGTGTCCGTCGGTCTGTGTACCACGCATTGCCACGAAGGCTGTGCTGGACTTACACTTCCTTGAGTCAAGTTCAATGCCTATGATGTTGATGTCGGTATCGCCAAGTACTTTTATGGGTTTGTATTGTTGTGTCAGTTCGGATATTCTCATATACCTTATATATTATATATGTTAGACAGTGAATTCTAACGGGACTTTATGTGAACCTTAATTGAGAACCAGTTTTATGCTTTGTCCCTTGGTTACTTCTGTTCCAGGAACGATACTTTGGCTTTTTACCGTGCCTGCGCCCTGTATGTTCACCCTTATGCCTCGTTTCTTCAGTACATAGACAGCATCCTTTGCTCCCATTCCCCTTACATCTGGGATCTTCGTCAGGTTGTTGTCTGCTTTAGAGCGTGCAATCTTGTTTATTGGGGTGAAGACAGACAAACTGTCGGCCAGTTCGCTGGCATCACGTTCCAACGTCTGTGCCATGATAAATTGCGAAATCTGGCTGAACACAGGTCCGCATTGTCCTCCACCCGATGCAGGCATACCGTCTTTCACGATGCATACGATACAACTGTATTTTGGTGCCTCGGAGGGGAAGTAACCGCAGAAACTTACCATGTATCGTCTCGTGCCACTGTGATATCCTTTAGTACCACTGGCCACCTGTGCAGTACCAGTTTTGCCGCTCACTTGGAACAGTTTGCCTCCATTTCCAGCCTTTTTGCCTAGACCTATGCTGACCACATTGTTCAGACAGAATTGTATGTCCTTCAGTGTTGAGGGCTTGCACATCTGTTCCACCAGTACTTCTGTCGGGAATTCACGTATGACCAGCCCGCCTTTCATTTCTGCTTTTATGAATTTAGGTTTTACTATCTTGCCCCCGTTGGCAATGCCGTTGTAGAAGGTCAGGGTGCTTATCACGGGTTGTTGTGTCACATATCCTATGCTCATCCACGGAAGGTCGGACTTGCTCCAATAACGTATCTTGCTATTAGGTTGTGGGATTACGGGCTCACCTTTTCCCACGAACGGAAGGTTCAGTGGGATGCCGATTCCCAGTCTGCGCAGACCGTCCACATATCTCTGTGGATTGTCTCGGTATGCCTCGTCAATGATGCGGCTGACACCGATATTGCTGCTTTGCTCCAGAATCTGCGAGAAGGTCAGTACGCCATATCCGCCGCGATGCCAATTGTGGTCTTTCATGTGTCTTCCATGCATAGGATAAATACCCCCGCAACAGTCTACCGTTGTGTTCAGCGTGGCATGACCATCATCCATCGCCAGCATCATGCTTGCCGTTTTGAAGGTAGAACCTGGCTCCATGAGATCGCTGACCGCACTGTTCTTCATTTCGTAATAATTGCCGTCCTTTCCTCGGTGCATGTTCACTATGGCCTTCACTTCTCCCGTAGCCACTTCCATTACAATGGCCATACCTAGGATGCCATTCACCATGGGTTCTTTCAGTTTGGCAACCAGAGCCTTTTCTGCCATATCCTGTATGTCCACGTCTATGGTGCTTATCAGGTCGTGACCGTCTTCAGCCTCGATGTCGGTAACCTGCACACGCTTGTTTCTCATCTTCACGCTGTGACTTAATCCGTCCTTGCCCCTGAGTATTGTGTCATAACTCAGTTCCAGGCCGTTTTTGGCGGCATTTGAATCTGTTCGCAGGCTTCCAAGAGTGCGTGATGCAAGGGAACCGTATGGATGTTTTCTCTGCATTATTTCGTCGACATAGAAACCGCCTTTGTACGAGGTCTCTTTGAACAGGGGAAGTTCTTTGCACTCCTTGTACTGTATGTATGTTGCATTGCGTGGATATATTCTCCAAGCATGGCTTCTACGCTTTTTCCCCTCCAGAAGTCTGTTCTTAAACCATTTGGCATTTTCGTTATGACTTCGGTTATTGTCAGGGAATATGCGTGCCAGCCCCTCTGCAATAGTGTCCACTGTCGCATCAAATACAGAGTCTCTCCAGAACTGGGCCCTGCATCGTGCGGTGCTATCCTTGTCTATAACCACATAGTCCATGTACAGACGGTACTCGGGAACAGAACCTGCCATCAGTCTGCCTTTGCAATCATAGATGTTGCCACGTGTTGCAGGAATGTTGATGTCCTTGCGTACGAACATTTGGCTCACTTCTGTCCAGTACTCCCGTTTTGTGAGCATGGTGTACAATGCGCTACTCACTATGTAGATGCCCAAAAGGCATAAGCCGAAGAAGATTATGCGGAAACGGCTGATGCTGTTATTCTTGTCTGGTTTCATGTGATGTTTGGGCTTATTCTCTTGTGACTGTTGTTATGAAGGGGGCTTCTGTACTTACTTTTAGCGTGCTGTCTCCGAAGTTTTTCAACGCATTTTCTATCTGGCTCTGTCTTGTCTTCAGTGTCAGTTCGCTGCTTCTTGTCAGTGTCCTGAATTTCCAATCCTGAAGTTCCTTCTTGAGTTGTCCTTCCAGTATTATCTCCTGTTGCGCCTGGTATCGGCACGTTATGTATATGATTATGCCTGTTACGGCTAGGATAATTACGCCAATCTGCTTTTTGAACCACTGGCCGTCAATGCTCATCTGACGGATGACGCTTTTCCATTGTTTCAGCGCCATTTCCTCCTCCATACTGTTGCTCAACATGGAGAACAGTTTGGACTTTTTCTCTGTTTCCGGTTGTTTTTGCTTGTTCTCCCTCATCTCTTTTCTGCTATTCGTAGTTTTGCCGATCTGCTTCTTGGATTGCTTGCCAATTCTTCGGGCGATGCTGTTATTACGTTTTTATTGACTGCTTTCAGGATTGTCCTTGTCTGGCCGAATATCAGAGAATGGGCATCCTTGTTGTCTTTGTTTTCCTTGTCGTTGCCTTTTATGTGGTTCTTTACGATTCTGTCCTCCAGGCTGTGGTATGTCATTATCACGAGTCTGCCTCCCGGAGCCAGTATGTCGGTGGCGTTGGCAAGCATTTCCTTCAGAACCTTCATTTCTCCGTTCACTTCTATTCTCAAAGCCTGGAAAACCCTTGCCAGGTCCTTCTTTTCCCTGTCGAAGCTCAGTGTGGGACCGACCGCCTCTGCCAACTGGCCTGTTGTGGAGATGTCGCCTTTGCTCCTGGCCTTCACTATGGCTGATGCTATGCGCCGGCTCTGTTTTAGTTCTCCGTAGTAGTAGAGTATGTCGGCCAGTTGCTCTTCGCTGTATTCCGCTATTATGTTCTTGGCGGAAACCTTGCCGGCCTGGTTCATCCGCATGTCCAAGGGAGCGTCGTACCTGAAGGAGAAACCTCTGCTCCCTTCGTCCAGGTGGTGGCTGCTCACTCCCAGGTCTGCCAGTATTCCGTCCACCTTCTCCACACCATAGTACTGCATCCAGTTCTTGATGTAACGGAAGTTGCTGCGGACAAAGGTGAATCTTTCGTCCTCTATGGCGCCCTTCATGGCGTCAATGTCCTGGTCAAAGCCATACAGGTGTCCTTTGGCAGACAGGTGTTTTATGATTTCTTTGCTGTGGCCTCCCCCTCCGTAGGTCAGGTCTATGTATATGCCGTCAGGCTTTATGTTCAGTCCGGCCAGACACTCGTCCAGCATAACGGGAATGTGGTAGCAATCAGGATTCATTGTTGTTTGGATTCATTAAGCATTCAAGACTGTCGGCAAGTGCCTCGGGATTGTTCAGCAGATTGTCTGCCTTTTGCCTGTTCCATATCTCTATCGAGTCGTCCATGCCAATAAACCTTACCTCTCCCTGTATGTCGGCAGACTCCAGATATCGTCGTGGAATCAGTATGCGTCCGTTTCCGTCTATGCTTATTTTTTCCGCTCCGGCAACGAATCCTCGCATTGCGGCCCTCCCCTTGTTATCAAAGGGGTTCGTGCGCTGTACGATGGCATCCACCATAGAATCCCATACGCTTTCCGGATACAGGACCAGGCATTGCTGGAATATATCCTTGCGCAAGATGAGGCCTTCCAGATTGGCTTGCTGCAACTGTTTGCGGAAAGAGGCGGGGATGAAAACCCGTCCTTTCTCGTCAGTCTTCGCGTCGATGTTGCCGGTGAATCTCATGTGTGCGTACCTTATATTTTGTTTTTCCGCCACAAAGATATAAAATTCCCCACAATTCCCCACTCTTTTCCACAAGAAACTTTGTTACTTGCCTCAAAATAATTTTAAGACTTTTCTAGTGAGAAATAAGGAAAAGAATTCTGTCACGATGAAACCGATGTTTTTGTGAAAATGAGGGATTTTTGTCCTTGTGCCTCAATTTTGGTGCCGTTGATTTGGATGGTGGGGAATAAAATAGTATTTTTGTACTCGAAACCATGACGTAATGAAAATATGAGCAGAAAAATCGTCTTCTCTATCTTGCTGGCACTTGTTGTGTCTGCCTTGCCATTTTCGGTCGATGCCGCCAAAAAGGAAAGGCGTAGTGTTGTCCGCCTGGAAACTACGGCCGGCAACATCCGTATAGCCCTGTCGGACCTGACACCGGTTCACAGGGACAATTTCCTGATACTTGTTGAGAAGGGCTATTATGACGGAGTCTTGTTTCATAGAGTGATAGAGGATTTTATGATACAGACAGGCGATCCCGACAGCAAGGGTGCTCCCAAGGATTCCCTTCTTGGCAACGGCGGTCCCGGCTACACCCTGCCGGCGGAAATTGTTTTTCCCGAACTTTTCCATGTTAGGGGCAGTGTGGCGGCGGCACGCGAAGGCGATGATGTCAATCCGGAATTCCGTAGCAGCGGATCGCAATTCTATATTGTTTGGGGTCGCAAGCTTACGCCGGGAGGCATGAAAAAGGCCATCTCGCACCTGAAGGAAAAAGGTGTCGAACTGGACAAGTTCATGATTAGTGACTACCAGATGTATGGAGGTACACCTCATTTGGACGGGACGTATACCGTTTTTGGTGAAGTGATTGAGGGCTTGGATATAGTGGAGGCTATTCAGAAATGTCCTACGGATGCCAACGATCGGCCGGTGGAGGATGTGATCATCTTGCATGCAAAGGTGGAGCGTGTAAGCAAGTCGGCTTACTCCACAAAACGGTGATATCATTACGTATTTGCTGATTCTTGGTTTAAAGCCATCGTGGGCCAAAAAGTTTGGCGGTTTCGTTTTTTTTGTGTACTTTTGTCCTTGTGAATCTGGATGCGATTATAGTAACCGTGGTGTTTGCCTGTTGTGCAACGGCTCATTTCGTGGGAATGTGCCTGACAGGCATTTTGGCACGTCACCGTGTCCAGTACCTCAGTTTGGCATGGATTTTGGCCATCTTCTTTGTGGTCATTGCCATAGTTGCAATGTTTGGTAGGACGGTGGCCGATGGACGTCCCGGTTTGCTCAATCCCTATATGTTGTTGATGCTGGTAGCCGGTTCCTATTTGCAGAGTATTTATTCTTTGGGTTTGGTTATGCCCGGTTTCCTGCAATGGGGACGAATGCTGAGATATGCCTCCCCTGTCCTGCTTCTGGCAGTGGTCTATATTATTGCCATATTTCCGGCAGGGCAACTTACTATTGTATATTCAGCAGACGAGTTGTTTCAGAACATCCTTTCTCTGGACTTGCTCCTCAGGCTGCTGGCTCTGTTTTTAGGCGTCTTCTATGTTGTAAACATTGTCTTTCTGCCACGCCGCCTGGCTTATAAGACGACCTTCCCACTTTCGCTGATAGCATATACTGTCGTATTGATCCTGTCTGTTGTGTTGTATTTCTACACGGCTCTGAATTATACTCCCATGCTGCTTTGCTCCTACATGGTGATGTTTACCTTGTTGAACTTCTTCTGGGTGTGTCATTCCATGGAGATACTTGTCTCAAAGGTTCCTCATCCCGATATCACATTGAGTGTGGAGGAGTCAAGTATGGAGGAGAAGCCCGAGGAGGCTCCTTCTGACAACAAGCGCCAGATGGACTTTAATGAGATGAACCAAAGGCGTTACATCCAAGTCCAGTTATGGATGCAGGGGCATAAGGCCGATTGGCTCAGCAATGGTTTTACCCGCGACAGGTTATGCGAGGAAACGGGTATAAACCGCCAGCTTATGCTACAGTGTCTTCGCAGCCAGGGGCATAACAATATCCACGATTACATTACCACATATCGTATAGAGGAACTTAAACGCTTGGTGCAGGCCGGACGTATAGGTTCAGTTTCCGATTGTGTGCAGGTGGGATTTGCCACAACCAAGACCGCACGCTCCTGTTTCGAACGTATCGAAGGTCGCAGCTTGGACGAATACATTGCGCACGGGGCGGGATGATTTTTTCATGTAAACTTTTTCTTTTGCTACGGGAGCAACGGCGTTGTTGTCGCTACATATGCATTTTGTCCTCCTTGACGATTGCGATGTGTTGTCGTGACGGCAAGGGCGTGTTGTCGTGACAACAAGGGCGCGTCCTCGTGACGACAGACTGCCGTCTTCGGCATGGCACAGTCCGTCCCCTGTGCTGCCGCTCCATTCCCGTCGTTCTTCTCATTCCTTTTTGTGTATTTCGTCTGATGCGAGACCATCATAAAAGGCGCTTTGTTCCCGATAAAACCAATGGTTATGCGCAATCGTGTATGCCCCTCTGACGAGATGCCTTCTTCTGCTTTGTGTTTGCGCTGCATTCCATGGTCGGGGGGCATGTGACATGCCTGGGGAACATTTTATACATCTTTTATTGGTAGTCATGTTTTTTTTTCGTAATTTTGCGCGTGGAATAGTGTGACGTCCTTCCCCGAACACCCGTTTCATTCATAAAGGGTACAGTGTATCTGGCATATATATTACAAAAGTGATATGAACTATTAGTATAATAAATTAAACATGATGCTTATGAAGAAAATTTTACTTTCATTCGTAGCCCTGTTTATGGGCTTGGGCATGGCTGTTGCACAGGAAAAGACAGTCGTAATTACTGGTGAAGATGCTTTGTGGAGTTCTACTGCGGGTGAACAGACCGGTACAAAGGACGGCGTGACTATTTCCACAACTCAGGGTATTCTGGGTAGCGGAACCCAGTACCGTGCCTATAAGAACCAGACTTTCACCGTTTCTGTTGCAGAGGGTAACATCACAAAGATTGAGTTGACATGTACCGCAAGCGGAACAGCGAAGGAAGGTCCTGGTAATTTCACTGATGCAACCTCAGGAACTTATACCTTTTCGGGTAAAGTTGGTACTTGGATGGGTTCTGCTTCTGAGGTAACTATGACTGCTTCTCTGAATCAGGTCCGCATGACCGAAATCAAGGTGACCTACCAGATTGGCGAGTCAACAGGTCCTGAGGCCGTGTCTCTTGCCTTGGCTGAGGCTTCTGCCGTTCAGACAGAATACTACGAGGGTGATGCATTCAATCCTGAGGGTTTGGTTGCAACAGCAACTTTCGACGATGAGACTACTGCAGACGTTACAGCAGAGGTGGCATGGTCTTATAATCCTTCCAGCCTTACTGTTGAGACTAAGGAGGTAGAGGTTACCGCCGTTTACAAGGGTGTTAGCGCAAGCAAGACCTATGACGTAACAGTAAAGACCATTGCCAACACTCCCGAAACTGCCTATACCGTAGAGGAGGCTGTGGCTATCATCGACGCCGGCAAGGGTCTGTCTACCTGGGTGTATGTCAAGGGTATAGTATCAAAGGTTGAGAGCTTCGACGAGAAGTATGGCCAGATTACCTACTGGATTTCAACAGACGGCACAGAGAACGGCCAGCAGTTCGAGTGCTATGGCGGTTTGAACATCGGCGGTGAGAAGTTCACTTCTGTCGATGACCTGCAGACCGGCTTGTCCGTTGTCGTTTACGGTCAGCTGAAGAAGTATGGCGACGTCTACGAGTTCAACTACAAAAACGAGCTGGTTTCTGTCGCTACTACAGGCATCAGCGACATCAACGCTTCTCAGCTTTCTGCCGACGGCAAGTTCGTTGAGAACGGCCGTGTCGTAATCGTCAAAGCCGGCAAGAAGTACAATACCGCAGGCCAGTTGCAAAAGTAAACAGGCAAGAAATAAACTATCTCATCAGACCGTTGTCCCAATAAGAGGATTATTTGAATGATGAGACCACAAACATGATGAAAGGAATATTGGTAATACTGATGTTGGTCGGTGCTCTGCTGGAAGTCACAGCGGCAGCACCGGCCAGTTTCCAGCATAAGACAGAACGCACACAGAGGCAGGACAGCACAATACGCGTACCCCAGAAAGAGCGAGATAGGGTTGTAAGTCGCAAGATGAGCCATTCCGCATATCCTGTCCAGATGAGTGTGGTGGGCAATGCTGTCAGGGTAGAAAGTCCGGAGAGTCAGATATTGCCGATATACACACATACAGGTACATTCTATCTGATCGTGCGTCTGAATAAAGGTACAAACTGGTTGAATGGCCTGCCCAAGGGGCGGTACTTTATCAACAACAGACTGATTGCCATTAAATAATAATACCATAAAAACATAAAGAAACAGTTGCTGTTCCGGCACATAGCTTATCATGGAAGAAATAATAGCAAAGGTTCCCAGAGAGCTGATAAAGGCAGAACTTACAGAAGAACGCAAACTGCGTCGTACCAACAAGAGTGGAAATGACATTTATATTGTAACATGGCAGGATTCGCCCAATACATTGCGTGAGATAGGACGACTTCGCGAGATAGCGTTCCGGGCAGCTGGCGGAGGTACGGGCAAGAGTCTTGATCTGGACGAGTACGACACATGCGACAATCCCTATAAGCAGCTTATAGTATGGGACCCAGAAGAGGAAGAGATACTGGGAGGATACAGATATATTCTGGGACGTGACTGGAAGATAGGCGAGGATGGTCAGCCTCTGTTGGCTACAAGCCATATGTTCCATTTCTCCGAGGCTTTCATGCGCGATTATGCCCCTTGGACAATAGAATTGGGGCGTTCGTTCGTCACCTTGGAGTATCAGAGCAGCCGCATGGGCACCAAGGGACTTTTTGCTTTGGACAACCTTTGGGACGGACTGGGCGCCGTTACTGTCATAGAGCCGGACGTGCGCTACCTTTTCGGCAAGTTCACCATGTATCCTTCCTACGACCGTCTGAGCAGGGACATGATCATCTATTTCCTCAACAAGCATTTCCCCGATCCCGACAACCTTATCGAACCGCTGGAACCATTGCACTACGAGCACGACACGAAGCAGTTCGAGGAACTTTTCATAGAGGAGGAATTCAAGGCAGACTACCGTATTCTGAACAAGGCTGTCCGCGATCGTGGTCTGAACATCCCCCCGTTGGTAAACGCCTATATGGGTCTTTCTCCCACGATGAAACTTTTCGGTACAGCCATAAACGACGGTTTCGGAAACGTGGAGGAAACCGGTATCCTCATTGCCGTAGACGAGATTTTGCAGGAAAAGCGCATGCGCCATATCGACACTTTTGCGGCTGAGCATCCCGAACTCATCAAAGTCACCTCTGGTGCCAACAAACTTTTCTACCCTGTAGAAGACAAGAAATAAGGAATGCCTTGCCCCTAATATGATGATATAGTAGATGAATTGGGAACAGTTACTATCCAACAAGAGGCTTGGCCAGGAACATCAGCAGCATAGCGTGGACGACCGTACGGAATTCCAGCGCGATTACGACCGTTTGATATTCTCCGCCCCGTTCCGGCGTTTGCAGAACAAGACGCAGGTCTTTCCCTTGCCAGGAAGCATTTTCGTCCACAACAGACTGACTCACTCTCTGGAGGTGAGCAGTGTGGGACGCTCTCTTGGCAACGATGTGAGCCGCGCACTTTTGGACCGACACCCGGAGTTGAAGGATACCCATTTCATGGAACTGGGTAGTATCGTCTCGGCAGCCTGTCTGGCTCACGATTTGGGCAATCCGCCCTTCGGCCATAGTGGCGAGAAGGCTATAGGAACGTATTTCAGCGAAGGAAACGGCCGCTTCCTCCAGGACTATTTTTGTGATGAAACGGGAGATTCCCTTACTGCGGAGCAGTGGAACGACCTTATAAGTTTTGAGGGCAATGCCAATGCTTTCCGATTGCTCACTCACCATTTCAAGGGGCGTAGGCAGGGAGGTTTCGTGATGACATACAGTACTCTTGCCTCCATAGTAAAGTATCCGTTCAGCAGCAATCTGTCCGCTGGCAAGAGGAAGTTCGGCTTTTTCCGCGAGGAGATGGACTCTTATCTGAGAATTGCCGAGGAGTTGGGCATCAAGCGTCTGGACAGTCCCGAGGGCACATTGAAGTATGCACGCTACCCACTCGTGTATCTCGTGGAGGCTGCAGATGACATCTGCTACGAGATAATGGATATAGAAGACGCCCACAAACTGAAGATTCTCACCACGGAAGAGACTAAGTGCCTTCTGCTGTCATACTTCCCCGAAGAGCAGAGAGAGCGCATAATCCAACGCATGAGTACGGTGGAGGACAGAAACGAACAGATAGTGTACCTCCGTTCCTGTGTGATAAATGCTTTGGAAACCGAATGTGTTAAGGTTTTTGTCGATAACGAGGAAGCCATACTTAACGGAGAGTTTCAGGGAAGTCTTATAGACCACATCAATGAGATTCCCAGGCAGGCGTACCGCCAATGCGAGCAGGTCAGTTACGCAAGAATATATAACAGCAAGGATGTCATGGATATTGAAATTGCCGGTTTCAAGGTGATAACCACTCTTCTTGACCTGATGGTAGAGGCTGTCATCCACCCCGAAAAGGCCTTCTCGCAGTTACTGATAAACCGTGTCTCCACCCAATATGACATCAAGGCACCAACCCTTTACGGGCGTATAATGGCCGTGCTGGACTACATTTCCGGCATGACCGACGTATATGCCATGGACATGTACCGCAAGATAAACGGCATGTCCATCCCCACACTATAAACAACGAAACCGTTACATGATCATGAAGTCAGTTAGGATAGTAAACAAATCCCGCCATCCTCTGCCACAATATTCCACCTTGTGCAGTGCAGGCATGGACCTCAGAGCAAACCTTGAAAATCCTGTCGTTCTCAAGCCCTTACAGCGTGCTTTGATACCGACAGGCCTGTTCATGGCTCTCCCCGAGGGCTATGAGGCTCAGGTAAGACCTCGGAGCGGGCTGGCTTTGAAGCACGGGGTGACTGTGCTGAACACTCCCGGAACGATAGATGCCGATTATCGTGGAGAGGTGGGTGTGATACTGATAAACTTGGGGCAGGAGGACTTCGTCGTCAACGACGGCGAACGTATAGCCCAGATGGTTGTTGCCAAGTACGAGCAGGCAGAACTTGTGCCGGTGGATGTTTTGGACGAAACGGAGCGTGGCGAAGGAGGCTTCGGACATAGCGGAGTGAAATGAGGGCGATTGCAGTTATACTGACAATGTTGTTGTGCCAGTTGTCTATGGCACAGACGCGCTTGGACTATTTCATGGCCGAGGCCGCCAAGAGCCGTATGTCGGGTCAGTGGTCCAAGGCCATGGAACTCTACACGCATTGCCTGCAGATAGATTCCTGCTCTGCAGAGGCTCTGTATCAGTTGGGCAGGATCAGTTTTTATCTTCGCCAGGACAGTGTGGGTCTGGAGTATCTGCATAAGGCTGTGGACCTGGATCCGGACAATACGTATTATATTGAGCCTTTGGCGGCAATTCTGCTCCGCCAGGGCTGTGAAGAAGATGCCCTGCCATTGCTTGAACGTATCAGCGAGTTGCAGAGCAGGCGTTCGGATGTGTTGTCGCACCTGGCCAGCATTTATTCCAAGACAGGCAGGCTGGAGGATGCCATTGCCACTTTGGACCGCCTGGAAATGCTTGAAGGAAAGATGTCGCAACTCAGCAACGAGAAGTTTTCCCTCTACATGGAGATGGGCGACAGCGTGAGGGCTTTTGCCGAATTGCAGAGTCTTTGTGATGAATATCCGGCCGACCTATCCTATAAGATAGACATGGCATATTGTTACCAGCAGTTGGGCGATTATGAAAAGGCGCTGCAAATGTATGATGAAGTCAAGGCTGTTGATCCCACTAACGTTTCGCTTCAGATGGCCATGCTGGACTATTATCTGTCGCAGGGCATGGACAGTCTTTATGATGCTGCACGCGATTCCATACTGTATGCCCCCGAAACGGATACAGGCAAGCGCATCGTGCTGATACAGCAGATGGTGCAGCGTATGTCTCCGGACTCTGCGGATACCCAGCATATAATCGACAGGTTTGACAGGGTTCTCCAGTTGGACTCCACCAATGTGGAAATACTCACCATGTATGCTGCTTTCCTGGACTATAGGCAAAAGCCACAGGAAATGATACAGACTGTAATGTCGCGGGTATTGTCTGTGGAACCTGATAACGAGATGGCCACGCAGTGGCTGCTTCAGTATTATGCTTCGCGCAAGGACTATTCTTCATTGGAGGAAATATGTCGGCGAGGCGTGAACTATCATCCCAAGGATCTGGTATATCCATATTTTCTGGGCATGATACTTATGGACCGCGACAGCAATGCTGAAGCGCTGGAGGTGCTGGACCGCGGTATACGCATGCGCTCGGAAGACACGCGTCACGCACTGGTTTCGGACGCTTTCACCGTAAAGGGCGATGCATATTACAATATGGACAAGCACCGCGAAGCCTTCCTCCAGTACGATTCAGCCTTGGTCTATAACAAGGACAACATATTGTGCCTTAACAATTATGCCTATTATCTGTCCCTGCGCAACGAAGATCTTGATAAAGCCGAGGAGATGAGTTACCGTACCATAAAGGCAGAACCGGACAACAAGACTTATCTGGATACCTATGCATGGATTCTGTTCATGCAAGCCAAGTACGAGGAGGCACAGGAATATATGGATAAGGTGGTGCCTCCTGACAGCAGCGAGCACTTCCTGATGACTGACCTCTACACCAGTACTGCCATATTGGAGCATGCCGGTGATGTGGCATGGATGAACGGAGACGTTGAGCGTGCCGCCTATCTGTGGCAGTTGGCGGTAAGGCGAGGAGATGACGAGTTGACTCCCATCTTGAAGAAGAAGGCAAAGAAATGCAAGTACATTAAGAATAAACAATAGAGATGAAGTATATACATTATTATATATTAGGAGTGTGTGCCATCCTTTTAATGGGAGCATGTTCATCCAGTCGCAGGGCCATAAAGGACGGGTCGGGACATCCCGCACTTTCCGTCTGGAAGACGGGGGAGTGTGTTGTTGCTCGTGCGAACATTAGTTTAGCAGATGCTGGAGGCAAGGAAGTTACCGTTGGCGGTACGCTCCGTATGAAGCGTGACGACGTTATCCAGTTAAACGCCACATACATTTTCGGCATACAGGTTGGCACGATGGAGATATCACGCGACAGCGTGCTCATAGTCAGCCGTGCTACCAAGCAGTATGCCGTCTTTGATTATCAGGAGTTGTCTGCCTTGTTTGGCCGCACACTTACTTTTGAAGACATGCAGAATATCTTTTGGGGTGAGGCGGCAGACTTTGATGTCAAAAGGGTGAGCTGGAAGTATGGCAGTTTCACCGGACTTGCAGATGGTCGTAGGCTACCGGAGAATCTGGAGATTGCTTTCTCTAAGGGCAGTGTGGGCGTGAAACTGCTGCTCAATACGTCCAATCATAAACTGGAAGAAGGTTGGGCTACCCGCACTAAGGTCAATACTGCAAGTTACGGACGTCTGACCTCTAGTCAGGTAGTAAGGATGCTTACGTTGCTGATGGGAGGCTAGAATATGTACATGGGAATCAAAGTTTTTTTGCGTTGTATCTGTGTTATGTTGTTGATGCTGTGCATTGGCATGCCTGTGTGCGCCCAAAACAGTAAGAAGGTAAAGAACCTTAAGGCGCAGAAAACACAGTTGCAGAAGAACCTGAAGAAGTCCCAGCAGGCTCTTGCCAAGACGGGTAAGGACGTGAAGGACGGCCAATCCTATTTGCATCATATTGATCGTAAGTTGGAGGATCGTTTGGAGCATATCCGCATCATAGAGCACGAGATGGATAGTATAGATACGGAGGTAAAGCATGTACGTGCTAATATTGTGAGTCTGGAGGCTCAGTTGGCAGACAAGAAACAGAAATATCTGCGTGCCATACGCTTTTCCCGCCAGTTCCCCAAGGTTAAGAATACATTGGTTTTTGTGCTTAGTGCCAAAAGCCTGACGCAGATGTATCGTCGTGCCAGATACACGAGGGAGTATGCCGTATATCAGCACGATTTAGGCCGGCAAATTCAGCAGAAGCAAGGCGAACTGATGAATGCCCGGAATTCGTTGCTCGCCTCCAAAAGCCGTAAGGCCGGTCTGTTGCAGGAGGTGATAAGGCAACGTCGCAAACTCAACGAGCAGCAGGTGCGCCAGCAACAGTACATAAAGAACCTGAAGCGGAGAGAAGATAATCTTCGCGACAAGGTAAGCAAGCAGCAGAAGGAGCTTTCTGCCCTTAACAAGAAGATTGATGACCTGATTGCCTACGAGATAGAGCAGGCCAGGAAGCGTGCCGAGGCAGAAGCTAGGCGTAAGGCCGAGGCAAAGCGCAAGGCAGAGGCAAAGAAACGGGCAACGAGCAGTACATCTACATCTAAGAAACCGACCTCTTCAGGAGGAACTGGTTCTAAGACACAGCAGACTACCTCTTCTTCTGGATCATGGTTGACGGCAAGTGACCGGAAACTGAACGGTACCTTTTTGCAGAACAAGGGACGTTTGCCTGTCCCTATTACTGGACAATACCGTATTTCCGGTCGGTTCGGTAAGTACAATGTTCCAGGTTTGAAGAACGTCACTTTGGACAATAAAGGTGTGAATTATGTGGGCAAGCCTGGTGCTCGTGCCCGATGCATTTTTGATGGCGAGGTAACGGCCGTGTTCCAGTTCTCTGGTTCCAAGAATGTCCTTGTGCGTCACGGCAGTTACATTTCGGTCTACTGCAACTTGTCTTCAGTTATTGTCCGCAAAGGCCAGAAACTCAAGGCTCGCGACCTTATCGGTACAGTACAGACCGACGAGTCAGGCAACTGTATACTGCACTTCCAGTTACGTAAGGAGACTACAAAACTAAATCCCGAAGCATGGATCGGTAGATAGCGATGGCTTCGCGTATTTCTCCGATTTTGATGAATTCATCGGCAGTATGGCTGCGTGAACTCTCGCCTGGGCCCATCTTCATCGATGGGAAGCGCATCAGTGCCTGGTCGCTCAGTGTGGGACTGCCGAACGGTTTGCGTCCAAGTGATAAGGCCTTTTCCACAAGCGGGTGGTGCATGTCTATTCTTGATGATGAAAGACGGAAACTGCGTGCCTTAACCTCGCTCTTCACATTCTCCTTTACGATGTTGAAGATTTCTTCGTTGCTATAAAGTTCGTTGCTTCTCACGTCCACGGTGAATTGGCATTCCGATGGAATCACATTGTGCTGCGTGCCTGCATTCACTATCGTCACGGTCATCTTCACGGGACCCAGTAGCGGACTTTCCTTGGGGAAACGGAAATCCTTCAGCCATGCCATGTCTTCCATGGCATGGTATATGGCATTGTCGCCTTCGTTTCTTGCTGCATGCCCCGAAACTCCATGTGCAGTCAAATCCAGAACCATCAGTCCCTTTTCCGCAACGGCAGGGTGCATCCCCGTGGGTTCTCCCACAAGGGCAACGTCTATTTTGGGCAGTTTGGTCAGCAGGTGCTCCATGCCGTTCTTTCCGCTCACCTCCTCCTCAGCACTGAGTGCCAACAGCAGGTTGTAGGGCAGTTGCTCGTTCTGCATGCTTCTGAAAACCTGCAGAAGACTTACAAGTGAGGCGCCGTCATCGTTAGTTCCCAGTCCATATATAATGTCGCCCTCCATGCTTGCCCGGTGCGGTTCGTGCTTCCATGCCGGGGTGGGTTTTACCGTGTCTATATGTGCGTTCAGCATCAGGGTGGGCCTGCTCTCTTCGTATCCTGGGGCCATGCACCACAGGTTGTTCCCCTCCCTTTTTACGTCCATGCCGCAATCATTCTTCATGTATGCTTCCAACATGTCGGCGGCATCCTTTTCCTCTCTGCTCATGCGCGGTATTTCCACCAATCTGCATAGCAGTTTTATGGCTTCTTGTGTCAGGTATTCTGTGTTCATTGTTTTTTTGAGGTGTATTCTCACAGCAAAGTTACTCTTTTTTGTCACAATACGGAAATTATTCCGTTCAATATTCCGCAAGTATGTCAGGAAAATAGTATCTTTGCGCGTGATTTAAGGCATAACACCATGCAGAATTTCAGTCCGTTACAAAAACTTGTGCACGACCAGGCCCGCATCTACGGAGAGCGGGTGGCATTGCGCTATCGTGACTATTCACTCGGTATATGGAAGGATATCTCGTGGAAACAGTTCTCGCTCAGTGTGCGTCGTCTCTCGGACGCAATGATAACGTTGGGCGTGGCAGAGCAGGAGAACATTGCCGTTTTTTCGCAGAATATGCCAGAGGGGTTGATGGTGGACTTCGCATCCTATGCCATCAGGGCAGTCGTGATACCGATGTATGCTACCAGCAGTGAGATGCAGGTAAAGTACATTGTCAGCGATGCCAGCGTCAGGTTTATTTTCGTGGGCGAGCAGGACCAGTACGACATTGCGTTCCGTGTGCTCAAACACGGCTCTACACTCGAGCGTCTGATCATCTTCAGTCGTGATGTATGCCTTAACCCCGAGGATAGTATCAGCGTTTATTTTGATGACTTCCTTGCTTCCGGCTCTGATATGCATAAAGGTGTTGTCTGTGCCCGCTCCGAGAAGGTCCAGCCGGACGACCTAGCCAATATCCTTTATACCAGTGGCACGACAGGACTGTCCAAGGGTGTGATGCTTACTCACGAGATGCTGAACACGGCAGTGGCTTCGCATTATGGCGTATTCCCCCTTTCAGACAAGGACGTGGTGCTTAACTTCCTTCCCTTTACCCATGTGCTGGAGCGCGGATGGGCATATCTCTGTATTGCCAACGGTTGTACGCTGGCAGTGAACCGCAAACCTTCCGATGTGCTCCAGTCCATGCGCGAAGTACATCCGACATGCATGTGTGCCGTACCTCGTTTTTGGGAAAAGGTATATTCTGCCGTACAGGAACGCATAGAGCGAAGCAATCCCATGCAGAGGAAACTTCTGCTTGACGCTTTGAGTGTGGGGCATGAATACAATGTAGAGTACAGGATGAAGGGTATTGAACCGCCTTTGGCCCTACGCCTTCAGTATTCTATTTACGAAGGTACAATGATAGCCTTCCTGAAGAAGCAGCTCGGACTGGAGCGTGCCAACTTCTTCCCTACTGCAGGTGCGGCAGTTCCTCCTAAGGTGGAAGACTTTGTCCGTTCTGCCGGTCTGATGATGATCGTGGGCTATGGCCTGACGGAAAGCACGGCCACGGTAAGTATTGACCGTTTCAATCGCCCTGCTTCCATCGGAAGTGTTGGACGTTTGCTCGAGGGTGTACAGATCCGTTTCGGTGAAAACGATGAAATCCTGCTGAAGGGCAAGACTATCACCAAGGGATATTATCGCAAGGCTGAGGTAACGGAACTCTCCATCGATGCCGACGGTTGGTTCCATACCGGCGATGCCGGATACATCAAGGACGGGGAACTGTTCCTTACCGACAGGATAAAGGACCTCTTCAAGACCAGTAACGGCAAGTATATTGCGCCTCAGCTCATAGAGTCCAAACTGTGCGTGGACAAGTATATAGACCAGATTGTTGTTGTCGCCGAGCAGCGCAAGTTCGTTTCTGCGTTGGTGATTCCTCAGTATGACCTTCTCAGGGAACTGGCCCGCGACTATGGTGTGGATTGTGCGGATAATGTCGAACTGTGTGCCAACGAGCGTGTTGTCAAGTTCATGATGTACCGAATAGACACACTGCAACAGGAATTTGCAAATTACGAACAGATTAAGAAAATAACATTGCTCCCCGAACCCTTCAGTTTGGAGAGGGGCGAACTGACCAACACGCTGAAGGTGAAGCGTGCAGTTCTGTACAAGAATTATATGGAGCAGATAGAAAAGATGTACGAAGAAGAATGATTACACAAGACCAATTGAAGGAGGTTCAGTCCCGGGTGGAACAGCTGAACCACTATCTCAACATTCCGGCGAAGAAGATCCAGTACGAAGAAGAGCAACTGCGCACCCAGGCGCCCGAGTTCTGGGAGGACCAGAAGCGTGCCGAGGAACAGATGAAGGTTGTAAAGGGACTGGAAAAATGGATCAAGGGCTATCAGGAAGTAAGTACTTTGGCCGATGAGTTGGTGACAGCCTTTGATTTCTATAAGGAAGAACTGGTTACCGAACAGGAAGTGGATGAACTCTATGCGCGGACTATCACCTCTATAGAGGAACTGGAACTTAAGAACATGCTCCGCAAGGAGGAAGACTCCATGGATGCCGTGCTGAAGATCAACTCCGGAGCAGGTGGCACCGAGGCCCAGGACTGGGCACAGATGCTCATGCGCCTCTATATGCAGTGGGCCGACAAGAACGGCTACAAGGTGCGTGTCGCCAACCTGCTGGAGGGCGATGATGCAGGCATAAAGTCCTGTACCCTGGAGATTGAGGGCGAGTTTGCCTACGGCTATCTCAAGAGCGAGAACGGCGTGCACCGTCTGGTCCGTGTCTCCCCTTACAACGCTCAGGGCAAGCGCATGACCTCTTTTGCCTCAGTCTTCGTCACCCCTCTGGTGGACGATACCATCGAGGTGAACATCGAGCAGGCCCGCATTTCATGGGACACCTTCCGCAGTTCGGGTGCCGGCGGTCAGAACGTCAACAAGGTGGAGTCCGGTGTGCGTCTCCGCTACATGTACAAGGACCCCTATACAGGCGAGGAGGAGGAAATCCTCATCGAGAACACCGAGACCCGCGACCAGCCCAAGAACAAAGAGAACGCCCTCCGCCTTCTGCGCTCCATGCTTTACGACAAGGAACTGCAGCACCGCATGGAGGAGCAGGCCAAGATAGAGGCCGGCAAGCGCAAGATAGAGTGGGGCAGCCAGATCAGAAGTTACGTGTTCGACGACCGCCGTGTCAAGGACCACCGTACCAACTACCAGACCAGCGATGTGGGCGGTGTCATGGACGGCAAGATAGACGCATTCATTAAAGCGTATTTGATGGAGTTCGGAGGCGAGTAGGCCTTCGGCAGCATTTCATTTGAGAATATGGCGCATTACGAGACAGAGAGGAAGTTCCTGGTTGTCGGCGACTTCAAGTCGCACTCCTACGATGCCACACGGATACAGCAGGGCTACATTGCCAGCGGCAACGGGCGCACCGTGCGTGTACGCATCCGTGCTGACAAGGGTTACCTTACCATCAAGGGACCCAGCGGTCTGGCAGGTCTTACACGTTACGAGTTCGACACCGAGATACCTTTGGCCGATGCTCGCGATCTTCTGGAGATATGCGAGCCGGGTATCATCGACAAGACCCGCTACCTCGTCAAGTCTCCCGACGGGCGTCACACCTGGGAGATAGACGAGTTCTATGGCGACAACGAGGGACTTGTCCTCGCCGAGGTGGAACTGGCCAGCGAGGACGAGCCCTTCATGAAGCCCGACTTCATCGGGCGTGAGGTTACCGGCGACCGTCGTTTCTACAACAGTCACATGCGCAACTACCCGTTCAAGTTATGGAAAGAGGAAATTTCGGAAGCAAGATAGGCGCCGTGCTTGCCTCGGCCGGCAGTGCCGTGGGTCTGGGCAATATATGGCGTTTCCCTACAGAATGTGGCAGCAACGGCGGTGCTGCTTTTATTCTGATATACCTGATGTGTGTGTTCTTCCTGGCCATGCCTGTTATGGTGGCCGAGTTTGTCATAGGACGTTCCAGCCGTTCCAATGTGGTCGGCTCGTATCGTGTGTTGGCCCCGGGCAAACCGTGGGTGGTATCCGGTTTTATGGGTGTGCTGGCCGGTTTCCTGGTGCTTTCGTATTACAGCGTTGTGGCAGGATGGACTCTGGACTATACCTGTGAATCCCTTGTGGGCAACCTCATGTCGGGCTCGGACTTCGGACAGCATTTCAATGATTTCGTGTCCAGTCCCTGGCGTCCCGCCCTGTTCCTTACCGTATTTCTGCTTCTCACGCATTATGTCGTGGCCACGGGAGTGGAGAAGGGTATCGAACGTTACAGCAAGATCATGATGCCCCTGCTCCTGCTCATCATCTTTGTCCTTGCCGCATTCTCGCTGACCATGCCCAATGCCATGGAAGGCATCAGGTTCCTGCTCACGCCGGACTTCTCCAAGGTCACCAAGGATGTGGTCATCAGTGCCATGGGGCAGGCGTTCTTCTCGCTCAGCGTAGGCATGGGCACGTTGGCCACGTATGCCAGTTATTTCAACAGGGAGACCCGCCTATTCTCCTCGGCCGTGGGTGTGTGCACCATAGACACGCTGGTTGCCGTTTCTGCCGGTTTCATCATATTCCCTGCCGTGTTCAGTGTGGGAGTCAGTGCCGATTCCGGTCCCGGACTTGTGTTCATCACCCTGCCCTACGTCTTCCAGGAGGCATTTGGCGGTGTGCCCGTGCTGGAGTACATCTTCTCGGGCCTGTTCTATGTGCTCCTGCTTCTTGCTGCCCTCACCAGCAGCATTTCCATGCACGAGATATGCACGGCATACATACACGAGACTTTCAAGTTGAGCCGCCCCAAGGCCGCCACCATCGTCACTGCCCTCTGCCTGTTGATGGGCATAGCCTGCAGCCTTTCGTTCGGTCTGTGGAAGGAAGTCACGGTTATGGGCAAGGGTTTCTTTGACCTGTTCGACTTCATCACAGCCAAGTTCCTCATGCCTCTTGGCGGTCTGCTCATCTGTACCTTTGTCGGATGGGACATGAACAAGAAACTCGTGGCTCAGGAACTCGATTCAAGATTCACTCCCCTGCTGATGCTTCTGTTCAGTTGGGTTGCGCCAATAGGTATTGGCATAATATTCATTTATGGTTTGATTAGCGGATAATGGAGAAACACGCGAATTTCGGTAGTCGTATGGGAGCCATCTTTGCCGCAGCCGGCAGTGCTGTCGGTCTGGGCAATGTGTGGCGTTTCCCTATGGAGGTGGGCAACAATGGTGGTGCCGCCTTCATTCTGGTATATCTTTTATGTATCCTTCTGATGGGTTTGCCCATCATGGTCAGCGAGTTTGTGATAGGCCGTCACACGCAGAGCAACATGATAGAGGCCTTTCGCAGGCTTGCCCCCGGCAGGTGGTGGCGTTTCATAGGCATACTCGGCATCTTTGCAGCCTTTGTCATTCTAAGTTATTACATTGTGGTGAGCGGCTGGACGCTATACTACACTTATAGCAGTTTCAGCGGCATGCTCATGGACAAGGACACGGATTATGGCGCATTCTTTGGAAACTTCGTCGCTAATCCCTGGCTCAGCGTCCTCTTTGCCGCTTTCTTCATGCTCCTTACCCACATTGTTATTTCCCGTGGTGTCCAGGGCGGTATAGAGAAGTGTTCCAAGGTGATGATGCCCGTATTGTTGCTCATCATAGGCCTGTTGGTACTTTGTGCATTCAGCATGCCGGGTATTGATGAGGGTCTGAGGTTCCTGCTGAAACCCGACTTCTCAAAACTTACCGTATCTGCCGTGCTCAGTGCCATGGGCCAGGCATTCTATTCGTTGTCCCTGGCCATGGGATGCCTGTGCACCTATGCCAGTTACTTCGGCCCCAAGACACGCCTGATGTCTTCTGCCGCAAGTGTGGCCACCATAGACACCTTCGTGGCCGTACTCAGCGGTTTCATCGTCTTCCCGGCCGTCTTCTCGGTACCCGGTGTCGAGGCCAATGCAGGTCCCGGTCTGGTGTTCCAGACTCTGCCATACGTCTTCAATATGGCTTTCGACAGTGTGCCATGGTTGGGCTATCTCTTCAGCGGCATGTTCTACATACTGCTCTTCCTTGCCGCCCTTACCAGTGCCATATCCCTGCACGAATCTGTCACCGCCTATGTGCACGAGAACTGGCACATGTCCCGCAAGAAGGCCGCCACTCTGGTTTCCGTCAGCACCATGTCCCTTGGTGTGATATGCAGCCTCAGTTTTGGTGTGTTGAGCGGTTGGACGGTATTCGGCATGAACATCTTTGACCTGTTCGATTCCGTATCCTCCAAGATTATGCTGCCCATAGGCGGTGTCCTCATTGCCCTGTTCGTGGGTTGGTATCTGGACCGCAAACTTGTATATATGGAGGTGACGAACAACGGCACTCTGTCCGGACGCCTTTTCGGCGTGCTCATGTTCCTGATTCGTTGGGTTGCCCCCATTGCCATCATGTCCATGTTCGTCAAGGGGGTGATGGAGATGTTTTAGCAGTGCATGAAACGGCGGAAGTGGTTCACGCGTACACAGGTCATCTTCCTGTTGGCCGTCCTCAATGTCAGCCTTGTGATATTGGGGGCAGCCTTGCTTTCCAGATGTCGCAGTGGCAGGGGTGGTAGGGTAGGAGAGGCGCTTGTCTCCATCGCCTCTGACTCTGTTTCTTCGACCTCTTCCCGTTATTATGCCGTGCCCCAGGTGGAACCAGACTCTTTCCTGTTCGATCCCAACGAGGCAGACAGCACCCAGTTGCTTCGCCTTGGACTGGCTCCGTTCCAGGTCAGGAGCATCTACCGTTATCGTGCAAAGGGCGGTCGATTCAGTACGAAGGACGATTTCCGTCGTGTCTATCGTCTTACCAACGAGCAGTGGGAACGCCTGTCTCCTCTCATACGCATTGCGACCAAGTACCAACTGGTGCCTGTCCTGCCTCAGACGGACAAGCGTCTTTCCCCCTCGCGCCTTCCTTCTTCTGCCACAGATTCCCTGACGGGCCGTCCCGTACTCTCTCCCGATTCCTCTGCTTCTCCAAGAGTCAGAAATGTTTATCCGCAGAAACTTTCCGGCGATGAAACCATAGACCTCAACCTTGCCGACAGTGTCCTGCTCTGCCGTGTCCCGGGCATAGGTCCCTATTTTGCACGCCGTATCCTCCAGTACAGGAAGCGTCTTGGCGGTTATACCTCTGCCGACCAACTTCTGCAGATAGAGGACTTTCCTGCCGATGCCCTTGCATGGATGGAGGTGGCCGACACGTGCCATGTGCAGAAGTTGCAGATAAACCGCCTCAGCGTCCGCAAACTCATGAAGCATCCCTATATGGGTTATTACCGTGCTTCCGAGATTGACGCTTACCGTCGTGTGCACGGTCCCATTCGCAGTATTGACGTACTCAGGTCCTTGCCACATTTCTCCGAGGACGACATCCTCCGTCTCTCTCCCTATATTTCTTTCGACTGATTATCGCGTGCGCGCGTATATATAATAAGGAAACAGATGTCCGCAGGACTATTTGTTCTCCTCCATTAATTAATTATCCCAAACTTTTTGTCATCTATTGCGTCGCCCTCAAAGCGGTTCAACAATATAGGCTATTATTATTATCATATCTCTAATGAACCGATTTGGGATTGTGTTGATTTTCTCATAAAAATGTCATACCTTTGCGCACGAATTATGAAAATGTGAACATGAATAACGTAAAAATGCACAGTAATAAGGGTGGGTGGTTGTACAGAACCTTCAGGACCTACCTCCGTTTCCTTCACGATAAGATTTTCTATAAAAAGGTATATCTGGTAAACACAGAGGCCATTCCGCCTGCTGGCACACCGCTGCTTATTGTCTCCAATCATCAGAATTGCCTTAACGACCCCTTGGGTCTGCTTTTTGCTATCCCAGGTCGAAAGCCCTGCTTCATAGCCCGTGCCAGCGTGTTTGCCGTTCACCCCATAGCCGACAAGTTCCTGCGCTCCATCGGTTTGCTTCCTGCCTTCCGTCTGAATTACGACGGAGCCGAGGCGCTTTCCGAGAACACCAGCACTTTCAAGGTTTCTGAGCAGGCACTGATAGACGGACAGACCGTGGTCATCTATCCCGAAGCAGGCCATCAGGACAAGCGATGGCTCGGTAATTTCTCCATGGGTTATTTGAAACTGGCCTTTGAGGCAGCGGAACTCGCCGACTTCCAGAAGGACGTTGTCATCATGCCCACCTGCAATCACTACTCCCATTATTTCGGCATCCGCAACAGGTTTGTCATAAAGTTCGGCGAGCCTATCTCGCTCATGCCCTACTATGAACTCTACAAGACCAAGCCCCGCACGGCACAGCGTGAGGTCAACAAATTGGTCATCAAGCAGATTTCCGACCTCATGCTTGATATCCGCGACTTGGACAACTACGAGGCCATAGACTTCATCCGCACCACCTACGGCGACGATTATGCAAAAAGGCAGGGGGTAAAGCCTTGGCATCTGCCCGAACGCCTCCTTACCGACAAGCAACTGGTGGCACGTCTGGATGCTCTCAAGGACGATGAATCGGCTGACGTGGAGGGCATTTACCGAGACACCATGTCCTTGAAGAAGGGACTGGACGAGTTGCATATTTCCGACAGAAGCCTAAATTTCAGCAACAATACTCTGAGTCTGGGATTTAACCTCCTGATGCACATCATCTTCTTCCCCCTGTGGTTGTTCTCCTGCTGGCCCAGTCTGCCCATGTACCTGCTGCCCATGTCGTTCTTCAGGATGAAGATGTCCGACCCCATGTTCAAGGGTTCCATGCTCTATGGTTCTGCGGCCTTGTTTACCATCCCCATCTTCACCATTGCCACTCTTTTGGTGGTTGGTTTCAATTTCGGATGGCTTCCGGCAGTGTTGTATGTGTTGTCTTTCCCGATTCTGATTGTATTCTGCTGGTTCTATTCCGTGTCTGCACTGAATATGTTCAAGGGAATGCGTTGTATGTTTAATGGCGCAAAGGTAAGGCAGCTCAAGCAGATGCGTGCAAGCATATATGAGCGTCTTGACCAACTCTTGGGGTAAACTCATATACACGACAAACCGCCGTCTGGAATTTCCGGGCGGTGGTTTGTCGTGTTATAGGAAAAATGATTGTTTTGAACCCAAATCGGTCATTAGCGCATAACAGTCTAATGACCGATTTGGGTTCAAAAGTGTATTTTGCTTGTGTCAGTCCTTCAAAGGGTTCCAACCCTGTGCTTTCAGTTCGAACTCGCTGCCGTCGCGGCTTATCAGGGCCTTGCCCAGGCTTTCATTGGTAATGTAACCTATTACTTTCACGTCCTCTATGGCGCTGACCACATCGTTGGCGGTCAGGGGTACGGTGAACAGCAGTTCGTAGTCCTCGCCTCCGTTCAGGGCACAGGTGCTGACGTTCATGTTGAACTCCTCGGCAGCCACGGCGGTCTGGTAGTCCAGAGGGATGCGCTCCTCGTAGATACGGCATCCGCACCGGCTCTGCTCGCAGATGTGCATCAGTTCGCTGCTCAGACCGTCGGAGATGTCTATCATGGAGGTTATCTTCACGTTGGCCTGGCGCAACTTCTCTATGATGTCCTTGCGTGCCTCGGGCTTCATCTGTCTTTCCAGTAGGTATTCCTTGCCGGCAAAGTCGGGCTGGGGAATCTGTGCTATGGCTTCTTCCACGTTGCTGCCGTTCTTTCTTGCCTGCTGTGTGGCTTCCGCCACCTGCTGGTTGTAGACGGCTTTCTCGCGTTCCAGTATCTGCAGTCCCATATATGCGGCGCCAAGATTGCCGGAAACACAGATGAGGTCTGTTTCCTTGGCTCCGCTGCGGTAGGCTATGTCCTCTGCCTTGGCCGTGCCTATGGCTGTGATGCTGATGGCCAGACCGGTCATGCTGCTGGTGGTGTCGCCGCCTACGATGTCCACGTTGTGGCGCTTGCATGCCATGCGCATGCCGCTGTAGAGTTCCTCTATGTCCTCCACCATGAACCTCTTGCTGATGGCCAGGCTGACGGTAATCTGCCGTGGCGTGCCGTTCATGGCATATATGTCGCTCAGGTTCACCATCACTGCCTTGTAGCCCAAGTGGCGCAGGGGCATGTAGGTGAGGTCGAAGTGCACGCCCTCCATGAGCATGTCGGTGGTTACTAACGTCTGCATGCCGGCTTCGGGCGAGAGTACGGCACAATCGTCGCCCACACCTTTCTGTGTGGACTCGTTTATGGTCTCGGTTTCCTTGGTGAGATGCTTTATGAGGCCGAACTCACCCAATTCTGCTATTTCCAAAGTTCTGTCTGTGTGTTTGTCGGTTCAGGAACGTGCTATCATCTCGCGCATGATGGCTGCCATGCGTGGCTGTGCCTCGGCGGCAGCCTTCTGCACGTCCTCGTGTGTAACCTTCATCACCTGTGCGTGGCCGCCTAGGTCGGTTATGATGCTGATGCCGAAGCAGCGTATGCCGCAATGGCGTGCCACTATCACTTCGGGCACAGTGCTCATGCCCACGGCATCGGCTCCCCAGTGTGCGAACATGCGGTATTCGGAGGGAGTCTCGTAGGTGGGACCCTGTGTGGCCAGGTAAACGCCGTGGCGCACCTTTATGGCTTTCTCGTGTGCTATGGCGTCGGCCATGTCAATGAGGTCGGGGTCATAGGCGTGTCCCATGTCGGGGAAACGGGGGCCTTGGGGTATGTTCTCCCCACGCAAGGGATTTTCGGGCATGAAGTTTATCTGGTCGGTGATGATCATCAGGTCGCCCACACGGAAACTGGGGTTGGTGCCTCCGGCGGCATTGCTGACGAAGAGGGTCTTGATGCCCAGTTCGTACATCACACGGATGGGGAAGGTAACCTCCTTCATGTTGTAACCTTCGTAGTAGTGGAAACGGCCTTCCATGGCCAGTATGTCCTTACCGCCCAGTTTGCCGAAAATCAGTGCTCCGGCATGGCCCTCAACGGTGCTGACGGGGAAGTTGGGGATTTCGGCATAGGGTATGGTAATTTCCTTCTCGATTTCTTTTGCCAGTTCGCCCAGACCGGTGCCCAGGATGATGGCGGTTTCAGGCTTTGTTGTCATCTTGGCCTTAAGCCATTCTGCTGTCTCTAAGATTCTTTTGTACATAACCTGTGATTTTATCGTTGAACATTCTTTCTCTTTCTTGCATGAACTGTATGCCGATGGGCAGTACCCAGATGTGCCTCATGATGTCCTCAGGCAGGTTGTCCATGGTCATGAACCTGGTGGTGTCTTTTTCCGTGGTGATGATTATCTTTGGTTCGGGGATGCCGTCCAATTCTTCGGTAATGGCCTGTATGTCGGCCGGTGTGTAGTAGTGATGGTCGCGGAAATCCAGGCTTTTTACCGAGGCAAACCGTTTCCTGATGTCCATATTCATCTGCTTCGGGCAGCCTATGCCGGTTATCAGGAGTACGTTGTGACGTTTCAATTCTGCAATGCCTCGTATTTCATGTGTCTGCAGGTTCACCATCTTCCCATACTTGATGGTACTGAAGAAGAGGTGCTGGTATGGTCTTAGTTGCAAGGATTCAGCTATGATGCGGTACTGCATAGGCGACATGTCTTCGGGGCACTTCGTCACGATGACCATGTTGGCACGCTCCTTGCCCTGTGCCGATTCGCGGAGCCTGCCTGCTGGCAGGAGCATGTCTTGGGTTATGAGTCTGTGGTAGTCTGTAAGCAGTATATTCCTTCCCGGCGAGACGTATCTGTGTTGGAAGGCATCGTCCAGTAGGATTACCTGCACGTCTTTGGTTTCGGGGTCGTTCATCAACCTTTCTATGCCGTTGCGTCTGTTGGCATCCACTGCAATGTAGATGTGCGGAAACTTCTGCATCATCTGCCATGGCTCGTCGCCAATTATCTCCATGGGGGTGTCCTCTGTGGCCAGCACATAGCCTTTGCTCTTGCGTTTGTAACCTCTGCTCAGCACTGCCACCTTGTATCGTGGTGAAAGCAGGCGGATTAGGTATTCTATGTGCGGTGTCTTTCCTGTACCTCCTATGGTGATGTTGCCGACGGAAATTATGGGAATGTCGTACTTCCTGCTTTCCAGTATTCCCCAGTCAAAGAGGCGGTTCCTTATGGCGGTGACGCAACCGTATATCCAGGCAAACGGCGCCAGCCAAGGGTTCGTGTGTATGAGTTCTCCTTCCATGGGGTTGCAGGTCTAATGGTGTGTTTAGGTGAACAAAGATAGTGTTTTTATTCAACAAATCAAAGGTATTTTCTTAATTTTGCCCCTGTTGGGCCTTGTGCCGCCTCAAAAATGTGGACGTATCGTTGCCTTGTGGATGTTTCGTGCTATCTTTGTTTGCAAAAACCGATAATTATGAATGTCTTTTCCCGCCGTTTTTTTGTTTTTCTCCTTGCATTGTTGTGTGCTTTTGCAGACGCTCTGCTGGTCAGGGCTCAGGTTTCTCCTTATATGCCCGAGGTTAGGACGGTGCTGACGTATAATATCAGGAATGCCACCACCGACGGCGGACAGGTGGATTTTGCCGATGTCGTGGCAACGATCCGGCTTGCCGATGCCGATTTTGTGGCGTTGCAGGAACTGGACAGCGTCACTGGCCGTAGCAAGGGAAAGGATGTGCTCCGCGAACTGGCCCTGCTCTCGCAATACTATCCCGTATATGGTTCTGCCATAGATTATGACGGTGGTAAGTATGGAGTCGGAATCCTGTCCAAGCAAAAGCCTCTCGCTGTCCGCAAGATTGCTCTGCCGGGCAGGGAGGAGGCAAGGGTTCTGCTCGTGGCGGAGTTTCAGGATGTGATGCTGGCGTGCACGCACCTGTCGCTTACCGATGAGGACCGCATGGCATCTGCCGGACTCATCCTTGCCGAGGCAGAGGGTAGCACAAAGCCTTTCCTTGTGGCGGGTGATTTCAATGCAGTTCCTGAATCCAACTTTATAAAGCAGATTGAGCGTGAATTCATCGTACTTTCTCCCAAGAATAAGCCCACTTTTCCGTCACGCTCCCCCAAGGCATGCATAGACTACATAGCCTCGTTCAAGGGTAGTGGGGAGTCTCTGCTATTGCGCGAGGCCGAAGTGATGCCGCGTGGCCGTGTCTCCGACCACCTGCCAGTGCTGGCGCGTTTCCAGTTGAAAACACAGGTGGAACGGATACTTTATGGCAAACCCTATCTGCAGAACCCCTCGCCCGATGCCGTTTCCGTCATGTTCCAGACCAGTACCATCGCCCATGCTTGGGTGGAATACGGTCAGGACACGTTGAACCTGCGTCGGGCACGTATGGAATATGGCGGCCAGGCCGTCTGCCATGATATAGAGCACAAGGTTCGCCTGGAGGGCCTGCAACCCGGAGGCAAGTATTTCTACAGGGTATGTGCTCAGGAAATTCTGCACTATGCCGCCTACAGTAAGGTTTTGGGCGACACACAGGTTACTGACTTTTATTCCTTTCAGTTGCCGGAAGAAGGTCAGGAGGATTTTACCGCCCTAATATTCAACGACCTGCATAGAAATTCGGAGACGATAAAACTGATGTCGGAACTTGCTGACAGCATACCGCACGACTTTGTCTTGTTCAACGGTGACTGCATCCCCGACCCCGCTTCCAGAGAGGATGCCATGTACATGCTGCATCGTCTCGCTTCTGCCTTCCATGCCGAGGAGATACCGGCAATCTTCGTTCGTGGTAATCATGAAATCAGAAATTTCCATTCGGCAGCCTTGCCGTCTCTGCTGGACCAGCCGGGTGGCAAGACTTATGGCGCGTTCAGTTGGGGAGATACGCGTTTCGTGGTCCTTGATTGTGGAGAGGACAAACCCGACGACCATCCTGTTTATTACGGACTCAACGATTTCTCGGCTTTCCGTCGGCAACAGTATGATTTTCTGCAAGAGGAAATGAAATCGCACGAATTCAGAAAAGCAGAGCGTCGTGTTCTTGTGAGCCATATCCCGTTGTGGGGCAATGGCGACAAGTACCGCCCTTGCTCCGAACTTTGGAGTCCTCTGTTGAAGAATGCCCGTTTCGATGTCGCTCTCAGCGGTCACACCCACCGCTTCCGCTATCACTCCAAGGGAGATGCCTCCAATCCATTCCCCGTCTGCATAGGTGGAGGTCCCGGCGCAAATTCTGCCACAATGATGGTCCTCACGAAGAAAGGCAAAGACTTATTCCTCCGTGTCCTCAATACCAAAGGTGAGGAGCTCGGTGAGTGGACTCTGTGACAACCCGATTTCGTCCTTAGTATTGTCAAGCCTTTGAATATAGTATTGTCGCACCCTCGTCCTCGGTAGGAGCAAAAAAAACATCCATATTGTCTTGTGTTTATAGTTCCCCCCCCCTCTCCCTCCCTCTCAGGGAGGGCCGGGGTGGGTCCCCTATATATAATATATAATAAGGTATACCAGCCCTCCTCCCTGCAATTATTGTCCTTCCTACACCCTTTTTGCGTAAATTTCTTAAAAAATCTTCTTCAATCCTTTGCCGGTTTGCGGAAAAGTCTTACCTTTGCACTCGCAAAACGGGAACAACTCCTACAAACTGGCGGAGTTGGTTTTCCTACGCAAAAAAAAGAAAGAGTTCTTTGACAGATTTTCATAGACAGAAATTGTAGTACAGGCTCCGTGCATGTCCTTAGGATATGTATGGAGGGTAAAAGAGAAAAACTTGTCGATTCCCTTTGCCGAGGTATCACACTTTAAGATTATCTGATTTTACAATTCTCCGAGCAGCGAGCGCAGAGAAAACTTGTTTTCTATGCCGAGTCGCGAGAGAGAATCGTAGAATTTTTCGATAGAAAAATTATACAATGAAGAGTTTGTTCCTGGTTCAGGATGAACGATAGCTACAGGCTTAA
>JAFVTT010000012.1 GCA_017503065.1 Bacteroidaceae bacterium
CAGAACACCATTGCCGCCCTCGACCGCTCGGGACAGTTGCTGAACCGCACCGCCGGAGTGTTCTACGGCCTCAGCCGTTCATGCTCCACACCGGAATTGCAGAACCTGGAGAGCGAACTCTCTCCCCTGCTCTCCGCACATAGCGACTACATGAACATGAACGAGGGACTTTTCCTCCGTGTAAAGACCGTATATGACGGACAGGACAAACTGAACCTAAACACCGAGGAGAAGCGCCTGCTGGAGAAGACCTACAAGGGTTTCGTGCGTGGCGGTGCCATGCTGGACGATGCCAAGAAGCAGCGCCGTTCTGAGATTAACCAGCAGTTGGCCAAGTTGCAACTTCAGTTCAACCAAAACCTGATGCACGACACTAACAACAGTTACGTTACCGTATCCGACGCGAAGGAACTGGAGGGACTTCCCGAAGCGGACATACAGAAAGCCGCCGCTCTGGCCGAGCGCACGGGTGCCAAGGGTCAGTACCGCTTCAACATGCAGCGCCCCAGTTGCAACCCCGTGCTCCAGTATGCCAAGAACCGCGACCTGCGCCGCCGCGTGTACGAGATGTACAACAACCGTTGCAACCATGCCGACCAGTACGACAACAAGGCCATATCTGCACAGATAGTGGCCCTGCGACTGGAAATGGCCAACCTGATGGGCTACAAGACCTTTGCCGACATGCAACTGGAGACTCGTATGGCCAAGAAGCCGGAGAACGTCTACAACCTGCTCGACCAGATTTGGAAACCTGCCGTTGAGGCCGCCGAGCGCGAACTGGACGATATCCGCATGATGATGCGCAAGGACGGCATCAAGGGCGAGCCCAAGCCTTGGGATTACATGTACTATCTGGACAAGGCCAAGCAGGAGAAGTTCAACATCAGCGAGGCCGAGGTTAGCCAGTATCTGGAAATCAACAACGTCATTCAGGGCATATTCTGGACGGCCAACAAACTCTACGGCCTTTCCTTCCGCGAGCGCACCGAGGACTATCCCCAGTACCACAAGCAGCAACAGAGTTGGGACGTGATAGACAAGAAAGGCAACCTCATTGCCATCTTCTATAGCGACTACTATCCGCGCGACGGCAAGGGTGCCGGTGCATGGTGCGGTCGTTTCCGTCCTCAGTCCTATGATGGTGCCATGCGCGTGCAGCCCATCGTCACCAACGTGTGCAACATGACACTGCCCACCGAGGAGGGAGGACCTGCCCTGCAGACTGTGGACAACGTGCTGACCATGTTCCACGAGTTCGGCCACGCCCTGCATTCATTCTTCCGCGACGTGCAGTATGAGGGTACCGGCGGTGTGGAGCGCGACTTCGTGGAACTGCCCTCACAGATAAACGAGCACTGGGCCTTCGAACCCGAGGTGCTCCGCCAATATGCCCGCCATTACCGCACTGGCGAGGTAATCCCCCAGGAACTGGTGGAGAAGATAGATGCCAGCAGCAAGTACGGACAGGGCTTTGCCACCGTGGAGTATCTTGCCGCTTCCTACGTGGACCTGGATCTGCACTACCTTACCGAGATGCCCAAGAAACTGGACGTGATGAAGTTCCAGGCGGAGAAGATGCGCAAGCGCGGCATGCCCTCGCAGATACTGCCCCGATACAGCGTGACCAACTTCTCCCACACCATGGGTGGAGGCTATAGCGCCGGCTACTACAGTTACATCTGGGCAGAGGTTCTGGATGCCGATGCCTTCGAGGCCTTCAAGGAGACTGGCGACATCTTCAACCAGCAGGTGGCAGAACGCTTCCTCACCGAGGTGCTCACCCCCGGCGGTATCCTGCCCGGCGACGAGATGTACCGCCGCTTCCGCGGTCGCGACCCCAAGATTGACGGTCTTCTGCGCAACCGTGGTTTCCTGCAGGCACAACCCGGTCAGAAGGTTTCCACCGAGAACAAGGCAGGAAACTAAAAGAACGGAAAGGTGAAATCTGCGAGTAAGCGAGAGCAATCAAACTTGTTTGAATTGCCGAGCGGAAGCAGATTCAAGACGACGAAGTCGGATTAAATCGGAAAACATCTACTTGTAGGGACACGGCATGCCGTGTCCGAAAACAGAGCCACGGAAGCAAGCAAAACGGACACGGCATGCCGTGTCCCTACAACACCGAGCGGAAGCAGATTCAAGACGACGAAGTCGGATTAACTCGGAAAGGTTTTATCTGTATAGTCGTTTTCAGTTTACATCATACCCCCTCCCCCTACGGGTACTCCCCCTGTCTCAGGGGGAGATAGTGGCAACAGCGTTCCTTGCCGCTTTGTCCACCTAAGATAGGGGGCGAAGAGTGTCTTTAGAAGAAGCACTGAATGTGCTTCTGTACCCTCTGAGGGGAGTACTCCCCAGTGCGACGCTGGACAGAGGAGCAAAGCGACGGAGGGGGTATGACAGTTTTCCGTTTTCACCTTTCCGTTTTCCGTTCTAAGTCCCCCATGCGCACATACATCGCCATAGACCTGAAGTCCTTCTATGCCTCTGTGGAGTGCATAGAGCGTGGCCTTGATCCGCTCACCGCCCTACTGGTGGTGGCGGACGAGAGCCGCACGGACAAGACCATCTGCCTGGCTGTCACCCCGGCACTGAAGGCTTATGGCATCTCCGGACGTGCCCGCCTGTGGGAAGTGCGCCAGCGTGCCGGACACCTCAACTACATCGTCACTCCGCCTCGCATGGGGCTTTATCTGGAGTATAGCAAGAGGGTGACGGACGTGTACCTGAAATACGTTGCCCCCGAGGACCTGCACCGCTACTCCGTGGACGAGGTGTTCATGGACGTCACCGACTACATGTTCCTCTACAAGGTGTCCGCACACGAACTTGCCATCCGCATCATCCGCGACGTGCTCCGCACTACGGGCATCACCGCCACGGCCGGCATAGGCGAGAACATGTATCTGGCAAAGGTGGCCATGGACATCGTGGCAAAGCGCATCCCTGCCGACAAGGACGGGGTACGCATAGCCGAACTGACAGAGAGCGAGTACCGCCGCCAACTATGGCACCACCGCCCCCTTACCGACTTCTGGCGCGTGGGACGGCGGACGGCAGAGAAACTGGCCAAATACGGAGTCACCACCATGGGGCAACTGGCACGCATGTCGCTCTCCAGCGAAGCGCTCCTGTACAAACTCTTCGGTGTCAATGCCGAACTGCTCATCGACCATGCCTGGGGATGGGAGCCGTGCCGCATCAGCGACATCAAGGCATACCGTCCGAAGTCGTCCTCCGTGTCCAGCGGACAGGTACTGAACCGTCCCTACTCTGCCGACAAGGCACGCGTAGTGGTGCGCGAGATGGCAGAGGCCCTGGCTCTCGACCTCCTGTCCAAGCACCTGCTCACCCCGCAGATTATCCTCACCATAGGTTACGACATGGAGAGCCTTGTCCGAGAGGACATCCGTTGCCTCTACCACGGTCCTGTCACCACCGACCACTACGGTCGCCAGGTTCCGGCACATGCACACGGAAGCCAGAACCTGCCCCTAACCACCTGCTCCGCACACCACATCACCGAGGCTGCCATGCAACTCTACGAGCGCATCATCAACCCCATCCTGCTTGTCCGCCGCATAAACATCACCGCGGCCAATGTGGTGTCGGAGGACGAAGGCATGCACCATGCAAAAGGAGGTGCCGTACAACTGGACCTTTTCAATGACATGCCCGAACATGACAATGCACCCGCTCCCCAGGACGCCCCGGACAGCAAGGAGAGACGGCTGATGGAGGCTTCCCTTGCCATACGCAAGCGCTATGGCAAGAACGCCCTGCTGAAGGGCGTGAACTTCGACGAAGGCGCCACAGGGCGCGAACGCAACAGCCAGATAGGAGGACACCGCAAATGAACGACTACGAAGACATCATCAACCTTCCCCACTGGAACCCCACGGGGCGCCGGCGCATGAGTATGGAGGCTCGTGCGGCGCAATTCGCTCCCTTTGCTGCGCTGAAGGAAGGAGAAAGCAACGATAAACAAGAAACACCGGATTGCCAGCCTTTTGTTGATACGACAACAGAGGAGTGTTGATACGACAACAGTGGAGTGTTGATACAACAACAAAATAATACCGTCACCGATACCACATACGCATGATACTCACATCACTGCTCATCATATGCCTGCTTTCGCTTGTATCCGACGTGTACCTTTGGTACAGAGTGGCACGTCACTGGCCCGCGCCATGGCGCTATATGCACTGGATTCCCCTGTGCATAGTGTCTGTTCTCATAGTCATGATGCTTACCGGTATCATGTTCACGTGGATATTCAGCCTTGGCATATATCTTTTTCTCCTTGCATGCCTGCCGCGTTGGTTCCATGCCATCACGGCCCTTTTGCGCATGCCACGGGCAGGAATGGCGGTGCGCATAATGCTCGTTGCCGTGGGGCTCTATGGCATAACATTCGGTTGGAAACGGCTTGTCGTCAGGGAAACTGAGGTCGCGAGCCACGCACTCCCACCCTCCTTCCAAGGTTTCCGCATAGCACATATCTCCGACCTGCACCTTGGCACATACTCTTCTGAACCGGAGATGGTGGAGAAAATAGTAAAAATAATAAACGAAGCCTCGCCCGACCTCATAGTATTCACAGGCGACATCGTCAACACCTCTCCCCGGGAACTACGTCCCTTCACGGAAACCCTCGCCCGCCTCAAAGCACACTACGGCGTTATCTCCATCATGGGAAACCACGACTACTGCACCTATGGTCCCAAGAAGTCGGCATCCGAACCTCTGGCCATGCAGGAGGAAATTATAGCCATGCAGAGGCAGATGGGCTGGAACCTGCTAATGAACGGACATGCAGTCCTGCACAACGCCACCGACTCCATTGCCGTCATCGGTGTGGAAAACGACGGGCATCCGCCCTTCCCTGCCCGTGCCGACCTCGAGAAAGCAACATCCGGCCTAACGGCAGAGTGCTACAAGATTCTGCTTACCCACGACCCCTCGCACTGGCGCCGTGCCGTACTGAACCACACAAACATCGCCCTCACCCTCTCCGGCCACACCCATGCCATGCATCTGCGCATAGCCGGTTGGTCACCCTCCGCCCTGCTCTTCTCCGAATGGGGAGGCCTCTACAAAGAAAACGGCCAGTACCTGCATGTCAACACGGGTACCGGCTCCAACATTCCTTTCCGTTTGGGCGCATGGCCCGAGATAACAATCATCACCCTCACATCGGCAGACGCACGGTGAAGCGTGCACCTTTGGTGCCGTCGGCATAGGTTTTGTTTTCCACACCTATCAGGCCTCCGTGGTTGCTCACTATCTGACGGCATACGGCCAAGCCTATGCCCTGACCTCCTTCCTTGGTGGTGAAGAACGGGGTGAAGATATTGTCCACCACTTCCTGCGATATGCCGCCTCCGTTGTCCTCTATGGACATCACCACATGACGGCCGTTTTCGGACAGAGCCACCTTCACCCTTATTTCCGTTGTCTCCGTTTCCGAAGCGTTCTTAATCAGGTTTATCAACACCTGTTGTATCTGCGAAGAATCCAGGCGAATAAAGATTTCGGCACATTGCACATCGTACTCCACATGGCAGTCCTCCCTGAGCACTGAGGCACACATGCGCTGAAAGTCTTCCATCAACCTCCCAACGCTAACATTCTCTAAGTCAGGATGTGGTATATTGGACACCATGCGGTACCTCTGTACAAAATCCATCAACCCGTTGGCACGCCTGCTTATGGTGGACAGCACCATCTGCACCTCCTCGTCGCGGTATCTCTCCCCCGCCCCTTCGTTTGAAAGATTCTCTGCCAAGGTGTTGGATAGCGATACTATCGGAGCCAGCGAGTTCATTATCTCGTGCGTCAGTACACGGATAAGTTTCTGCTGGACCTCTATCTCTCCTTGCTCCAGTATGCTTGCCACACTCTGCAGGCTATATAATATATAAGGTATACCGCTTACGAACACCTGCGTGCGTGAAGCGGCATATTGCCTTTCCTCGCCCTCCTTGCTGACATAGGATACCAGTTGCGATGGTCCACGTTTCAGCCCTCTCAGTTGCAGGGGCAGGGAATGATGAAGCACGGCCAGTTGGTCGAGGTTGTCAAAGCGGAATCCGCACAGTCCGTCTATGGCTGCCTTGTTCATCCATCGCACGCGTCCGTTCTCGTCCGTGGCAATAAGTATGGCATCCACCTTGGAAAGCATGGCATCGTAGAGATGCGAATCGCTCACATGCTGGTGTTCCGACTCACGGAACTCACGTATCACGGCATTTATCTCCTCTGCCATACGACGTTCCTCGCCGTGCAGATGCTCCAGCGAGTATTGCAAACTGAAATCACGCATCCGCACCGACTCCAGCATCTGCCTGAGCCTGCGTGTGCTCTTGTTATAGAAGATATTCTGCAGAAATCCCATTTCCGTTTACTTATTTTCCTGCTTGTAGGGACACGGCATGCCGTGTCCGTTGTGCTTGCTTCTATGGTTCTGTTTCGGACACGGCATGCCGTGTCCCTACTTGTAAGTCTTGTCAGTAGTAACCACTCCCTCCCCTTGTGGGCGAGCAAGGTCTTCAGAAGAAGCACCGAATGTGCTTCTGTGCCTTGGGAGGGGAGAACTTTCCAGTTCGACGCGCGGACAGGCTGGGGAAGGGTCCGTCACTTTTACGTTTTCATCATACCCCCTCCCCCTTCGGGTACTCCCCCTGTCTCAGGGGGAGAAAGCTGGATGGGAACATTTCCTCTAACTTTGTCCCTCTAAGATAGGGGGACGAGGAGCAGAGCTCCGGAGGGGTATGTTTGTTTTCCGTTTTCCGTTTTCTCCTCTCCCTCCCTCACAGGGAGGGCCGGGGAGGGTCTTCCTCTCTCTCTCTTTTATATCCCATGCTTGTCTATCTTCCTATACAACGCATAGCGTGTGATGCCCAAGAGTTCGGCGGCCTGTTTCATATTGCCATTGGCCTGTTCCAGGGCCTTGCGTATTGCCAGGCGTTCTATGTCTTCCAGATTCAGCGTATTGTAGATGTTCTCTGGCTTTGCCTGCTTCATGCTCTCGGACACGAGGGGCGACTGAGGGTCTATAATCCACCTTTCCACACTATGCTGGAGTTCACGCACGTTGCCATACCACGAATGTGCCATCAGTTTGGCCTGCTCGCGTGCGGAGAAATCCCTTACCTCTCCACCATGCTTCTCGGCATAACGTGCGAGGAAGTGCCTGGCCAAAAGCATGATGTCCTCGCCTCTTTCCCTCAATGGCGGGATGTGCATCTCTATGGTGTTCAAACGATATAGCAAGTCCTCGCGGAAAGTTCCCTCCGCCACACGTTCCTTCAGATTGGCATTCGTTGCCGCCAGAATGCGTATGTCCACCCTCTGCACCTGGTTTGAACCTACGGGAGACACCTCGCGCCTCTCTATCACGGTGAGCAACTTCTGCTGCATTGGCAAGGAGAGGTTTCCTATCTCGTCCAGGAACAACGTACCGCCGTTTGCCTGCTGAACCCTGCCCTGCTTGGCGGTATGTGCACCGGTGAAGGCTCCCTTCACATGACCGAACAGTTCACTATCAAACAGTTGTTCGTGCACACACCCGAGGTCGATGGACACAAAGGGTTGGTCGGCCCTGGGGGAAAGCCTGTGCAGTTCCCTTGCCAGCACATCCTTGCCGGTACCGTTTTCTCCCGTTATCAGCACATTGGCATCAGTCCTGGCCACCCTGCCCATGCGCGACTTGAGTTCCAGAATCTGCGGCGACTCGCCTATGAAGTTGCTAACCTCGGGCAACGCTTCCTCTGCCTTCTGGTCTTCAGACTCCTGGGCCTGGATCTGCGCCATCCTGCTTCGCTTCATGTCCACGGCAGAGTGCACCACCTCCAGCATCTTCCTGTTGTCCCATGGCTTGGCAATGAAATCCAAGGCTCCGGCCCTGATGGCCCTTACCGTCTTTTCCGTACTTATATATGCCGTCATGAAGACCACCACACTCGTGGGGTCGTGTTCCAATATACGTGCCAACCATTCGTATCCCTCCTCGCCGCTCACCATGTCCTTGCGGAAGTTCATGTCCAGCAGAATCACGTCGGGCTGGAAACTGTCCATGAACTCTATGATGCGCTCCGGGTTGGTTATCACCCGAATGGCGTCCACCCATGGTTTCAGCAGCATGTTCAACGACAGGAGAATATCCTGATTGTCATCTACAATCAATATCTTGCCTCTACATTCCATGAAGTTATGTATTCAAAAAGTTTGCGCCCAGGTTTACGAACGCTTGCGGACAAAGTTAAGTAAAACACTTGAATCTTCCAAGGCAGAGCAAGGTTATTTTGCCTCTTCTCCCTCAGTTTCCTACACTTTTCCCAAAGTCGTTTTGTGCGGATGTGCGATTTCGCACACCTGTGTTCGTTTCCGCACACCTTTTAAGAGTCGAAAACAAGGCGTAACGCACTACTACTCAATACTTTGCCGTTGTGGCACGATATTTGCAGGTATATATATAGGCGCACTTCCCGCCGAAACACGTCTTGTGCAATAAAACATCATATATTATGAACATAAACGTCATGTCCAACATCAAATCGTACATCAGGCATACCGTTCTGTGTACCCTGCTCCCGTTCCTCGCCCCTCCTGCGGCAGAGGCACAGACGCCAGACACGATGTATCTGGACCTGCAACAGGCCATACATCTGGCCTTGGAGCAATCGCCCACGGCACGCAGCGCACGCCACACCTTCCTGGCACAGCATTGGAACTATCGCTACTTCCGTGCCAACTATCTGCCCAGCGTCACCCTCACGTCATCTCCTTATATAAATAATGAGATAAACAAGATCACCCAGGGCGACGGTACATCCCGCTTCCTGCGACAGAGCCAGTTCTCCGCCGACCTGGCACTGAGCATCAACCAGAACGTCAGTTGGACGGGCGGAACGTTCTTCATAAAGAGCGGTGTCAACTACCTCCGCGAACTGGAGAGCAAGACCAACATGTTCAGTTCCGTTCCCGTGAGCATAGGCTACCAGCAGAGCCTCTTCGGCCACAACTCGCTGAAATGGGACCGCCGCATAGAGCCTCTGCGCTACACCGAGGCAAAGAAGAACTATGCCGAGGCCATAGAACTGGTGGCGGCCAGCACATGCAACTACTTCTTCAACCTGGCCTCGGCACAGAGCGATGTGGTAACGGCAAACAACAACTATGCCAATGCCGACACGCTCTACCGCATGGCCCAGGGCAGATACAAGATAGGTACCATCACGGAGAACGAGATGCTGCAACTGGAAATCCGACGTCTCAGCGAAGAGACCAACGCCATGGACGCACAGATTTCCGAGGAGGAGCAACTGAAGAGTTTCCGTTCCTTCCTCGGTCTTGCCCAGGACATCCCCATACGCCTTGTCCTGCCCGACACGGTGCCTCAGTTCGAGGTTCCTCTGGCTCAGGCGCTCGACCTTGCCCTTCAGAACAGCCCCGACCCTGTCTATTACGAGCGCATACGGCGCGAGGCCCGCAGCAACCTCTCATACGCCAAGGCCAATGCGGGCCTCAAGGCCGACATATACCTGCAGTTCGGTCTCTCGCAGACGGGCAACACCATGGGCGAGGCATATTCGCACCCCCTCACCCAGGAGTACGCAAGTATCTCCCTCTCCCTGCCCATCCTCGACTGGGGACGCGGCAAGGGCAAGGTGCGTGTGGCACGTTCGCAACAGGAACTTACCGACATACAGGCAGAGCAGGGCATGGAGGACTTCCGCCAGAACGTGCAGAAACTCGTGTCGCAATTCAACATGCAGGCACGCAAGGTGCGCATTGCCGCCCTCACGGGGAAGCGTGCCGAACACCGCCACACCGTGGCCATGCGCCTCTACATCATGGGACAGAACTCCCTGCTCGACCTGAACGATGCCATTGCCGAGCGCAACTCCGCCCGCCGTTCCTACCTCTATGCCATGAGCACCTACTGGAGCCTGTACTACACCCTGCGCTCAATGACAGGGTATGATTTCCAGCATAACACCCCAATAACAGATCAACTCAAGACCCTCCCCCTTACCAGCGGACCCTCCCCCAACCCCTCCACAAGGGAGGGGAGTAGTTACAACTAACTAATAAATACTCTAATGATTAACTCTCTAACTCCCCCTTATCCCCTGTTCTATATACTCCCCTCCCTTGCGGAGGGGTACGGGGGAGGGTCCCAATCAACTAACTAAATTAACCCCAATCCATTAACCAAGCCCCCATCCTCCTTATTGTATATACTCCCCTCCCTTGTGGAGGGGCAAGGGGGAGGGTCCACATCTACTAACAAAATCCCAATCCTCCAGTTCTATATACTCCCCTCCATACAGGGAGGGGTCAGGGGGTGGGTCCTTATTACTTATGGACATTCAAATTCCTCCCAAACCCTGGTACGTGAAGTACCGTCTGCACATTGCAGGCATCACGGCACTTGTTGCCATTGTCATTTACACCATTGTCATTGCCCTGTCACCACGGAGGCAGAGTATCTCTTCCGACCGCATCAAGGTGGCGGAAGTACAGGATGCACCCTTCATGGAGTTCGTGGAGGTGGAGGGCATAGTGCAACCCATCAACACCATCCAACTCAATGCCATGGAGAACGGCTTCGTGGACCGTATCGTCAGCGAAGAGGGTGCCATGCTCCGCAAGGGCGACACCATCCTTGTGCTCAATAACCCCGACCTCCTGCGCACCATACAGCAGGAGCGCGAAATGTGGGAGAAGTCGCAACGCAACCTCCGCCAGCAGGAGATAGAGATGGAGCAGAAGAGCATCAACCTGAAACTCCAGGCCTTGGAGCAGGCACACCAGATAGGCAGCCTCGAGCGGAAACTGGAGCAGAGCCGCGAGGAGTTCTCCATGGGTATCAAGTCGCGTGCCGAACTTACCATCGACGAGGAGGACTACAAATACCAGCACCAGAAACTGCTCCTGCAGATGCAGAGTCTGAAGCACGACTCCGTCACTACCCTACTGCGCCGCGAGATGATTGCCGCCGACCGCAGGGCTGAGGATACCAAACTCCACCTTACCCAGAGCCGCACTGACGGTCTTGTGGTAAGGGCACCGGTGGACGGACAACTGGGACACCTGAACCTTACCCTCGGCCAGCAGGTGGGGGCCGGTTCCAAAATAGGCGAACTGAAGATAATGAACCAGTACAAGGTGCACACCCAACTGAGCGAATACTACGTGGAGCGTATCAGTGCCGGCCTCCCTGCCACCGTCATCCAGAAGCAGGACACCTTCCCCTTGCGCATCAGCCGTGTGGTACCTGAGGTGAAGGACCGCAAGTTCGATACCGACCTGCTCTTCACCGCTTCCATCCCCGAGAACATCCGTCTGGGCAAGAGTTACCGTGTGAAGATAGAACTGGGCCAACCCGAACCTGCCATCATCATACCCCGTGGCGATTTCTACCAGAAGACCGGTGGCCGATGGATATACCGCATGGAGGAAGGCAGCAACGTGGCACGCCGCGTGGACATAAAGATAGGACGCCAGAACCCCGAGCAATACGAGGTTATCGAAGGCCTCAACCCCGGTGACCAGGTAATAGTAAGCGGCTACGACAGATTGGGGGACGTGGAGGAGGTGGTGGTGGATTAGAAAGACCCACCCCCAACCTGTCCGCGCGTCGAACTGGAAAGTTCTCCCCTCACAAGGTACTGATTGACATTCAGTCAATCCTCTAAAGACCTTGTTCGCCCTGTATGGAGGGGAGTGGTTACTACTGACCAACAGTAGGGACACGGCATGCCGTGTCCGAAACAGAGTCACAAAAGCAATGTAGGAGGTAATTAAACTGCCTCGCTTACATCTCCCCTCTGCGCTCTCTCGTCGTAACGAAGTTTGCGACCCCTCCAGCGCCAGCGTAATACGCCAAGGAAAATAAAAAACTCTGCGCTCTCGGCGTAATCTGCGTGCAAAAAACACATAACCGCTCTCAAACAAACCTCACGCAGAGAGCGCAGAGGACACAGAGTAGCAAAGCAAACAACGCTGTCGCTGGATTAGTCGCTCGCTTCGCGCGACAGAGAACGCAGAGACGAACAGAAACGGAAAGGTGAAAAAGGAACCACCGACCATAAGTAGGGACACGGCATGCCGTGTCCGAAACAAAGTCACAGAAGCAATCATGCGGACACGGCATGCCGTGTCCCTACGACTAAAACAAACCAACGATTACAAGATGTTGAATATAGATTATAATTAGGTTAGAAGACGCCCTTGCCCTCCAGTTTTGATGGAGGGCAAGGAAATGAAGCACGACCATGTAACAAAATAACCTCCAATCCCGTTATTAGCATAAAACACTATTCATCAACAATAATGACAAATCACCAAAATCCTACTCACCCTCCAGTACATTCTACTCCCCTCCATACAGGGAGGGGTCAGGGGGAGGGTCCTCAATTTAACACAAATATGCAAAATCACAATACAGTACATCCTTCTCCCCTCCATACAGGGAGGGGTTGGGGGTGGGTCCGTTGGGGGAGGGTCCGTCTGTCCTTCCTCCTCCACCATCTAAAGACCGCATGGCGCAACCTGCTCAAGTACAAGGTACAGAACGCCATTTCCATTCTCTGCTTAGCGGCAGGTGTGGTGTGCTTTGCCATAACGGTGTACTTCATGTACGGCTTCGGGCGCTCCGTTTATTACAATCAGATAAAACAGGACCTCGCTTCATTCAGTGTATTGGCAACTCCTAATGAAGAAACGGAGCGACTCAAGAAGACAGGTTCCTTCCCGCCGAATGCACAATTAGACAATGATTTCTTCAATCACTTACTCAGCCTAAAACTCCCTGCAATGGAAGGACTACATGGCTGTCGACCCATTAATGGATTGGAACAGACTTTCTATGACAACACGGACCAACCCAAGACCTGCGGTTGCTATTACACACATTCCTCTCCGCGCTACTGGATGTACTATGGGTATCGCTCTGCCATAACGGGCGAGCCAATCCCCGAGTTGGAGGAGAACGACTGCCTCATCACCGACGACCTGAGTGCCCAACTCTTTGGAAAAGGCACCGACCCCCGCGGTTTTGAATTTGCAATGGGGGATGGCACAGGGAAGCGCCCCATCCGCGATGTAATAAAGGTGACCGACCGTCTGGATTCCCATAACACAAATTCCGTAGTGATTATCCGCAACGACCCCGGAACTGCTGTAAAGGAAAGAAACGGGTTTACCGCAGAATTGGCTGAGGGATACACGGGCGAGGACTTGCGCGAACAACTGCAAAGCGCCTTTCCCGAATACACCTTCTTGCTACAACATCGGGGCATTGACAACGATGAACTCTTCCTCATCATTCTCATTATCGGGGTGGTGCTTTCGTTAGGCGCCAGCGTGCTTATCATTGGGGTGATGGGATTCCTGAAAATGGAATTGCAACTCTTCTCCCTCCGTTCGCGCGAAATGGCACTGCGCCGCACGATGGGAGCTCGCACGCGCCACCTCTTCATGCTCCTTGCCTGGGAAGTCGTTATCGTCTTTGCGCTGACCATGCTTGCAACCGTGGCACTGACCTACTCTCTGGCAGATTATGCACTCCCCATCCTACAGCGCTTTCAGAAGCAACTGAATTTCGATGTGGACTTCATCCTGAACCTTGAACTGTGGATAACGCTTGGCACCCTCTTGCTCGCCCTCATCGCAGCCTTTGCCGCCGTTTACCGCCAGTTGCGCATTCCCGTAGGTATGCGAGTGGGGCGCAGTCACCGCACGATGACGAAGGGACAGGGCTTTATGCTCACCACGCAACTCACCGTGAGCATGTTCCTTACCTTTGCCGTGCTTGGCATGATGTATGTGTTTGGCATCATAGAGAAAGGAGAATTCGGAGGTATCTCCGAAGACCGCACGCCTTACCAAAAGGCCATCATGATTCCCCAACCCACTTTTCAAATTGCCATTCCTGACTTCCCCAATCGTTTGGCGCAAAACGGGGAGGTAGAACACGTGGGGTATTGCATTTACAGCCGTTGTGAAGTAGCTCCAGACCAACTCGACAGAACACTGGTGCGCAATTCCTGGGCCTATAAAAATAATGATGGTACAGTCCAGGATTACGGTTACAGTTTCATCTCCACTAGCGAAAATCTGATAGACCTCTTGAAGATAGAGATTACTCCCAATCTTCCTGCCGATAGCAGGGTACACGTTTTTTACAGCGCTATCTACGTACGCACCGAGCAGGCAGAGCGTCTGCGCAAGAAGTGGAACCTTGACGTCAGTCGTGACGAGCAAGTGCGTCCGCTCTACAAGCAACGCTCCTACACGCTTATCGGTTATGCTCCTACCCTTCCGGGGTATCGTTATAATTCTTCCCCTTCTTTCTGGATGGTGGATGAAGACATCGACTGGCGCGACTTGCGCAACCTTTCGGAATTGGGTTCTCACTCTCCTAATCCTCACTACATCCTGTTCCCCAAGGAGGGTAAGTATAACAAGGTGAAGGACGATCTCACCGAACTCTACCGCGAAGCACGTCCGGGCGACCGTAATATCCTGCCTATTCACAATCTCGCAGATGAGTGGTTTAACCTCATGCGCATGATTGAAATGATGCGCCAACTCTGCCTGATGCTTGTCATCGTCAGCATCCTCTGCATCGTGGCAAGCGTGTATTCCGCCATTGCCCTTGAAAGTCGTGGGCGACAGAAGGAGGTGGCACTGCGCAAGATTCACGGCGCACACACTCGCGACATCATCCTGCTCTTCGGCAAATATTACCTGCGCCTGCTCGCTATCAGCGCTGTAATCGTCATTGTCATTTCCAGCGCCGTCATAGCAACGATACAAGTAGTTGATGGAGACATATTCCTCAGCGAAGACCTCACCTGGCTCTTCTTCTACCTCATCCTCGCCATCCTCATCGTCGTCGCCATCACCCTCCTCACCATCAGCCACAAGATATGGAAGGTGAGCAAAATCCATCCGGCGGAGGTGGTGAAGAAGGAGTGAAGACCCACCCCCAACCCCTCCCTGTATGGAGGGGAGGGGTTACTACTGCCATTGAATAACTAATATAATTGAATAAGGAAAATAATTCATGTCACATCTGTATAACAATCCTAATCTATCCCCTATTGCTCCTACCCCCTCCCTCACAGGGAGGGCTGGGGTGGGTCTTATCCTACCTCACACCCTCAAAATTTCCCTCCGCAACCTGCTCAAGTACAAGGTTCAGAATGCCATTTCCATTGCCTGCCTTGCCGTGGGTGTGGTATGCTTTGCCATCACCGTGCATATTATATTCAACTTTACACGCAACTTATATTATAGTTCTATTGACCAAGGCAGGCCGGTGTTCACTATCTACGAGATGAGCGAAGAGGAGTTCAAGAACACCCCCAAACATGATGCCAACGGAGCAGACAGACAATTGCCCATGGTGAACATCACCAATGCATTTATCGACAGGCTGTATAGCATGAAACTGCCTGCCATGAAGGAGATTCATGGTATTGTCAGTGTGATGGCCACCGACTTCGAATTCGAGGACAACACAGCACAACCCAAGACATACTTTGCCAGATATGCCCAGTGCTCGCCACGAAGATACCATTACCTCGGATACCGTTCGGCCATCACGGGCGAAAGGATACCCGAACTGAACGAAGGCGACGTGCTTATAACGGACGATCTCCGCGATAAGGTATTTGGCAAAGGTGTGGACCCTCGTGGTTTCAGGATACTTAGCGAAATATACGGTAGCCAGCGCACCATACGCGATGTGGTGAACATATCCGAACGCATGGAGGATCATTACAACGATGCTATTATCTATTGCCAGAAGAACTGCATCGCAGAAAGGCAATATTACCACACCAATAGCCTGCAGATAGAACTGGCCGAGGGCTACACGGCACAGCAGTTGCGCGAACAACTGGCGGGTGCCTTGCCCGAATACTATGTGGCTCTGCGATGGAACGCATGGGATTGGACGGACGAAGGTCTGTTCTATCTGACGATAATAGGTGTTGGGCTTTTGCTTGGAAGCAGTGTGCTGCTCATAGGTGCCGTGGGGTTTCTGAAGATGCAGTTGCAACTCTTCTCGCTCCGTGCCCGTGAGATGGCTCTGCGCCGAACAATGGGAGCAAAACCCCGACACCTGTTCATGCTCCTCGTAACGGAAATGGCAATCATGTTCGCCTTTACGGCCATAACCACGTTGTTGATCACCGTACAACTGTCGCGTTATGCCATGTCCATTATACAAAGGCTGAATGATGAAATCCTCTTCGACGTTGGAGTGATTGTGGAGACCGGCATGTGGATTTGCCTTGCCACATTACTTTGCTCCTTAGTGGTGGCTTTCATTTCCCTGTACCGCCAGTTGCACAGTCCCGTGGGCATGCGAGTCGGACGTAGCGGACATCCTCGCACCAAGGGACAAAGCGTGATGTTGGGCACTCAGTTTGCCATAAGCATGATGCTCACCTTTGCGGTATTGGGTGCCTTCTATGTCCTTAACGTAATTGCCGAACAGGAATACGGAAGCCATACGGAGAACAAGACCCCGTACCGCAAGACACTTATGGCACGCATGACATCTGTTGACCATCATGTACCCGACTTTGCCAACAAGATAGCACAGAACAAGGATGTGGAGCACATATCCAAGTGCATCTACGCTTGTTGCGAATCCGAAGGACCGGAGGTGGACGAAGGACTGATAACGCATACGCTCAAGTACAAGAACACCGACGGAAGCATCCGAGAACATGCATACAGTTTCCTTGCCTCCGATGAAGAACTCTTCTACATGCTCGACATAGAAATCAGCGCAGACAAGCCCAAGGACGAGAATCTGCAGAAGCATATCAGTGCCATATACGTGCGTACCGAGGAAGTGGAGCGTCTGCGCGAGAAATGGGACTTGCCCATAAGTCGCGATGTGCAGACACGCCGGCTTTACAAGGACCGCTCCTACACTCTCATTGGCTATGCTCCTGCTCTCATCGGCTATCGTCCAGGTTCGCATAGCACACCGTCGTTCTGGATAGTGGATGATGACGTAACGTGGCTGGAACTGACAAACTTTAAAGAACTTCGTGCCTATAGCCCCGAAGCCAACTACCTCATCTTCCCCAAAGACGGCAAATACACTAAGGTGGAAGATGCACTTACCGACCTGTGGCGCGAGGCTCAGCCAGGTAATATGAACGAGGTGCCTGTGGACAACCTGTACGAAGAATGGTTCAAGGTCATACGCATGCTGGAACTGATGCGCGAATTGTGCTTCCTCCTTGTCATCGTCAGCATCCTCTGCATCGTGGCAAGTGTCTATTCCGCTATCGCTCTCGAGAGCCGCGGCCGACAGAAGGAAGTGGCCCTGCGCAAGATTCATGGCGCCCACTCGTGGGACATCATGCGTCTGTTCGGCAGGTATTACCTGCGCCTGCTTCTCATCAGCGGCATCATTGTCGGCATACTATCCATCGCCTTCATCACCATATTCGCTACCTTCGCCCTGGATGGCATAGAGGGCAAAGACTGGATGATGATACTCTTCTACCTCTTCCTCTCCATCCTTATCGTCGTGGCCGTCACCCTGCTGACCATCAGCCACAAGATATGGAAGGTGAGCAAAATCCATCCGGCGGAGGTGGTGAAGAAGGAATAAAAAAGAGGAGGACCCTCCCCCCTGCCCCTCCCTGTATGGAGGGGAGTGGTTACTACTTACTAATGACATAATAATCAGCAAACAAATTCATTAACTGACTTTATCCCCAGTACATTCTACTCCCTCCCCTTGTGGGAGGGCATGGGGAGGGGTCCTCAATTCAACACAAATATGCAAAACCACAATACAGTACATCCTACCCCCCTCCATACAGGGAGGGGTTGGGGGTGGGTCCGCTGGGGAGGACTCCTTGCCAACTCATTCGCTACCGCATGGCGCAACCTGCTCAAGTACAAGGTGCAGAACGTCATTTCCATTGCCTGCCTTGCCGTGGGTGTGGTGTGCTTTGCCATTACCGTGCTGATGATGTCAAACTCTGCACGCAACATATACTTTAATGTGTTTGACGATGGCATAGCAACCTTTTATTGTTTCGATGTACCCAGTTCTAAGTTTGAAGAAGCCAAAAAGCTGGGAAAAGTGGAGTATGCAAAATTGGATGCCAAATTCTTCAATCGCATGATAGAAATGGACCTTCCTGCTTTCAAAGAATTTCATGGCAGTCGTACATCCATTGGCAAAGTTTTCTCGTTTGACGATGATACAGAACAACCCAAACTTTGCGATGCTTGGCTGAAATACACCTCTCCCAATTATTTGCATTACCTTTGGTATCGTTCTGCCATCACGGGTAAGCGTATCCCCGAATTGCAGGAGGGCGATGTTCTTATCAGCGACGTCCTGAGCGAAAAGCTCTTTGGTAAGGACACAGACCCTCGTGGTTTCACTCTCCTAGATGAAATCGATGGAAGCCAACATACCATACGCGATGTGGTCAATGTTACTGAGCGTGTAGAGAACTTTGAGAACAATGCCATTTACTATATTAAAAAGAATATCACGGAAGATGAATGGGCTATGCCGGTTGGAACCTTCAGTCTTGAAATAGCAGAAGGGTGTACCAAGGATGAATTGCTCAAACAGTTGCAAGCAGCCTTTCCCGAATACACAATTACAATGCCGGATTTGTCCATGAGTTTGAATCAAAGAATTGTTAACATTGGTATGATTCTGGTTGTGCTGATACTTGGTGGCAGTGTGCTCACCATCGGTTTGATGGGATTCATGAAGATGGAATTGCAGATATTCTCGCTCCGTGCTCGCGAGATGGCATTGCGCCGCACCATGGGTGCCAAGCCCCGCCACCTGTTCATGCTCCTGGGCATAGAGGTACTTATCGTCTTTGCTCTCACTGCCTTGGTTGCGGTGACACTGACTTCGTTCCTGGCAGAATATGCCATCCCCATTGTCCGCAACCTAAACAAAGACATGCTGTTCGATGTAGCCCTAATCATGCGCATTGAGTTGTGGTTGGCTGTCATCACCTTCGTCCTTGCCATGCTTATGGCATACGTCAGTGTCCATCGTCAGTTGCATGCCCCAGTGGGCCTACGTGTGGGTCGTAGCCAGAGCGTCAACACCAAGGGGCAGAGTTTTATGCTGGGCACACAGTTTGTGGTGAGCATGATACTGACCTATGCCGTGCTTGGTGCCTTCCTGGCTTTCAGCATTATTGAAAAGGATGAGAACGGAGGCATCAAGGACAATCCATCTATCTACAAAGATGTGATCAAGGCACATCTAGGCTTAGTCCACATTGCTCCTGATTTTGTACAGGAACTTTCTCTCAATCCCGATGTGGAGGATGTGGCATTCTGCATCTTCAACACTTGTCAGACCGATGGTACCAATCGCGATGAAACCCTGGTGCGCAACTATTCCAATTTTATGCTTACAGAAGATATTGTCATCAGTTATGGCTACAGTTACCTGGCCAGCGGTGAGAACCTTATTGACCAGCTTCAGATAGAAGTTACTCCCAACCTGCCCAGCGACACTGCCGTCCACAAGGATTACACCGCTATATATGCGCGCACCGAGCAGGCAGAGCGTCTGCGCCGGAAGTGGAACCTGGATGTGAGCCGTGATGCCGTAACACGTCCTCTTTACCAGCAGCGCTCATACACGCTCATCGGCTATGCCCCCTGTCTTAAAGGATACCGAAGTAAATTCCCTGCCACTCCTTCATATTGGATGCTGGACGAAGAAGTCGATTGGAAAGACTTTACGGAAGGTCGCGAACGTAGTGACTTTGGTTGCGAAACCTTCTACTACATCTTCCCCAAGGATGGTAAATATAATAAGGTAAAGGATGCCATCACAGAAATCTTCCGAGAGGCGCAACCCGGCTATATGAACGAACCGCCCATTCAAGACCTCTACGAAGAGTGGTTCAAGTCTGTGCGCATGATTGAAATGATGCGCCAGCTCTGCCTGATTCTCGTCATCGTCTCCATCCTCTGCATCGTGGCAAGTGTGTATTCCGCCATTGCCCTTGAAAGTCGTGGGCGTCAGAAGGAGGTGGCACTGCGCAAGATTCACGGCGCTCACACGCGCGACATCATCCTGCTCTTCGGCAAATATTACCTGCGCCTGCTCGGTATCAGTGCCGTAATTGTAAGCATCATTTCCAGCGCTGTCATCACCGTGGTACACGTCTATAATCCCGATTCGGGCATCAAGAATGACCTCCCCTGGCTCATCCTCTATCTCATCCTCGCCATCCTTATCGTCGTGGCCGTCACCCTGCTGACCATCAGCCACAAGATATGGAAGGTGAGCAAAATCCATCCGGCGGAGGTGGTGAAGAAGGAGTGAGACGAACGGAAAGGTGAAAACGGAAAACGGAAAACTAACCGCTCCCCCTCTGCGCACTCTCGTCGTAACGAAGTTTGCGACCCCTCCAGCGCCAGCGTAATACGCTAAAGAAAATAAAAAACTCTGCGCTCTCCGCGTAATCTGCGTGCAAAAAAAATCATAACCGCTCTCAAACAAACCTCACGCAGAGAGCGCAGAGGACACAGAGGTGGATAGAAACGGAAAGGTGAAAACGGAAAACGGAAAACTAATCGCTCTCCCCTCTGCGCTCTCTCGTCGTAACGAAGTTTGCGACCCCTCCAGCGCCAGCGTAATACGCCAAGGAAAATGAAAAACTCTGCGCTCTCGGCGTAATCTGCGTGCAAAAAACACATAACCGCTCTCAAACAAACCTCACGCAGAGAGCGCAGAGACGAACAGAAACGTAAAGGTGAAAAAGGAACCACAGACCATAAGTATGGACACGGCACGCCGTGTCCGAAACAAACACGAAACGGACAACAAAACTTCTCATGCGAACACAATCCATACCGTCATTAGGCCACACCCAGTTTCCCAACGAGGAAACTCCAGTTCTCTCACGGGGAAACTCCAGTTCTCTCACGGGAGGACTACAATACTCTCACGGGAGCACAGGCTCAGTACCGATTATGCGGTACAGAAATCGGTACTGGAAAGCATTGGCTGGATGAACGGGAAACGGGGCAAAAGCACTGTAGGGACACGGCATGCCGTGTCCGAAAAACAGAGTTACCATATCAAGCAGACGGACACGGCATGCCGTGTCCCTACAACGAGCAAAACAATACATTAACAAATAACTAAACATTATTCATTAACCAAGACTTTAACCTCCAGTAGTATATACTCCCCTCCATACAGGGAGGGGCCGGGGGTGGGTCCTTAAACATTATTCATTAACCAAGGCTTTAACCTCCTGTAGTATATACTCCCCTCCATACAGGGAGGGGTTGGGGGGGGGGCTATCATTATTTTACAACTATGCTAACATTAACAAACATCAAGAAGGTCTTCAAGACCGACGAAGTGGAAACCTGGGCTTTGCAGAACGTAAACCTGGAAGTGAAGAAAGGCGAATTCGTGGCCATCATGGGCCCCTCGGGTTGTGGCAAGTCCACACTGCTGAACATCCTTGGCCTGCTGGACACACCCACAGAGGGTGCGTACATACTGGACGGCAAGGACGTGAGCCAGATGAGCGAGGACGACCGTACCGACCTGCGCAAGGGCAAACTGGGCTTCGTGTTCCAGAGTTTCAACCTCATCGACGAACTGAATGTGTCGGAGAACGTGGAACTGCCCCTGCTCTATATGGGTGTGCCCAAGAAGGAGCGCCGCCAGAAGGTGAAGGAGGTTATAGAGCGTGTGGCCATGACACACCGTGCACAGCACTTCCCCTCGCAACTCTCCGGCGGTCAGCAGCAACGTGTGGCCATAGCACGTGCCGTGATCTCACGTCCCCACATCATCCTGGCCGACGAGCCTACGGGTAACCTCGACTCCAAGCACGGCAAGGAGGTGATGGACCTGCTCTGCGAACTGCACAAGGAGGGCACCACCATCATCATGGTAACCCACTCCCAGCACGATGCCAACTATGCCGACCGCATAGTAAACCTCTTCGACGGCGAGGTGGTGAGCGAGGTGGAAATGTAGAAGAACGGAAAACGGAAAACGGAAAACGGAAATCTGCGAGTAAGCGAGAGCAGAAACAAAGCTTGCTTTGATTATGCCGAGCAGAAGCAGGTTCAAGACCGCAACGCGGGATTAAAACGGAAATCTAACCGCTCCCCCTCTGCGCACTCTCGTCGTAACGAAGTTTGCGACCCCTCCAGCGCCAGCGTAATACGCCAAGGAAAATAAAAAACTCTGCGCTCTCGGCGTAATCTGCGTGCAAAAAAATCATAACCGCTCTCAACAAACCTCACGCAGAGAGCGCAGAGGACACAGAGTAGCAAAGCAAACTACGCTGTCGCTGGATTAGTCGCTCGCTTCGCGCGACAG
>JAFVTT010000054.1 GCA_017503065.1 Bacteroidaceae bacterium
GGACCACATCCACACCATGCGCACCATAGCACAGGTGTTCATGGATTGCCAGGACTATCTCACCGCCACAAAAATCCTGCTGGAGATAGAAGAACTCATAAAAAGACCTGAATACGACGAAGCCAGAGCCGACATCATCAAGGTCATCTGTCCTGCCCAGGCCTATTGTTACTACCAGACAGGCCTGCGTGCCGAATTTCTCCACTACCTCCAGATGGCAGTCGTACTAAACCCCAAGGACACACAGGTTTTCTTCCGCGACATTTTTCCCAAAGAGGCAAGAGTAGAAGACTACCTCTACTATGCCGAAAGACTGGAGTAAAGTTTTACCTGCTCTACCTTATTTATATATAGAGAGGCTAGGGGTTATGTAAATTACGAAAAAAATATAAACCCAAATCGGTCATTAGACTGTTATGCGCTAATGAAGTCTTCTTTTTTGTCATCTGTTCAAAAATAAAGGCTATTATCATCATAACGCTAATGAGCGATTTGGGGTTAAGCCTCTGTAATGCAATGCAGAACTAATCATCCAACTTGCGGTAGCGGATACGTTTGGGTTCCTCTATGCCGAGGCGTTTGCAGCGGTTCTGCTCGTACTCGGAATACGATCCCTCAAAGAAGAACACTTCACCATTGCCTTCATAGGCAAGGATGTGGGTGCATATACGGTCCAGGAACCAGCGGTCGTGGCTGATTACCACGGCGCAGCCGGCAAAGGCTTCGAGACCTTCCTCGAGGGCACGCAGGGTGTTCACGTCGATGTCGTTGGTGGGCTCGTCAAGCAGGAGCACGTTGCCTTCCTCCTTCAGTGCCATGGCCAGGTGCAGGCGGTTGCGTTCACCTCCGGAGAGGACTCCGCACTTCTTCTCCTGGTCGGCACCGGTGAAGTTGAAGCGTGACAGATAGGCACGGGTGTTGATGTCGCGGCCTCCCATGCGGATGAGTTCGTTGCCCTGGCTGACAACCTGGAACACGCTGGCATCGGCGGTGATGTCCTTGTGGCTCTGGTCAACGTAGGCCAGTTTCACCGTCTCGCCCACCTCGAAGGTACCTGCATCGGGAGTTTCAAGACCCATGATCATGCGGAACAGGGTTGTCTTGCCTGCACCGTTGGGACCGATGACACCTACTATGCCGTTGGGCGGGAGCATGAAGTCGAGGTCCTTGATGAGGGTCTTGTCGCCATAGGCCTTGCAAAGGCCGTGTGCCTCGATGACCTTGTTGCCCAGACGGGGACCGTTGGGGATGAAGATTTCCAGTTTCTCCTCGCGCTCGCGCTGCTCCTGGTTGAGCATGCTCTCGTAGGACTTCAGACGGGCCTTGCCCTTGGCCTGACGTGCCTTGGGGGCCATGCGTACCCACTCCAACTCGCGCTCCAGGGTCTTGCGGCGTTTGCTGGCCACCTTCTCCTCCTGTGCCATGCGCTTGGTCTTCTGGTCGAGCCATGAACTGTAGTTGCCCTGCCAGGGTATGCCCTCGCCACGGTCGAGTTCCAGAATCCATCCTGCCACATCGTCCAGGAAATAACGGTCGTGGGTAACGCAGATTACCGTACCCTCGTACTGCTGCAGGTGCTGTTCCAGCCAGTCGATGCTCTCGGCATCGAGGTGGTTGGTGGGCTCGTCGAGCAGGAGCACATCGGGCTTCTGCAGGAGCAGGCGGCAGAGTGCCACACGGCGGCGTTCACCACCTGAGAGCACGGCACATTTCTGGTCGGCGGGAGGACAGCGCAGGGCATCCATGGCACGTTCCAGACGGCTGTCCAGATTCCATGCATCGGTGGCGTCGAGGATGTCCTGAAGTTCGCCCTGTCGTGCAAAGAGGGCGTTCATCTTGTCCTCGTCCTCGTAGTATTCAGGCAGGCCGAACTTGTCGTTGATGGCGTTGTACTCGTCCAGAGCATCAACGACGTTCTTCACGCCTTCCTTGACAACCTCCAGGACGGTCTTCTCATCGTCCAGATAAGGTTCCTGTTCCAGATAGCCCACGCTGTAGCCGGGACTCCACACCACCTCGCCCTGCGAGGGTTGTTCAAGTCCTGCTATGATTTTCATCAAGGTAGTCTTACCCGAGCCGTTCAGACCTATGATGCCTATCTTGGCGCCATAGAAGAAACTCAGGTAGATGTTCTTCAATACTTGTTTCTGGTTCTGTGTGATGGTCTTGCTCACACCAACCATGGAGAAAATGATTTTCTTGTCGTCTACTGTTGCCATGTATAATAGTCGTTGTTTGTTATTTTTGCTTGGTTGTATCTTTGTCCGCCCTGCGGTGCGGACCTATCGGCGTATGGGTTCTATGATGGTCTTCTGCCCCTTGATTTTCTGTCCCTCTATGCGCGACATGAGGGAACGTATGCAGGAGCGCTCCACGGCAGCAAAGGACCAGTGCGGGAATACGGTGACCATGCCCAACTGGTCGCGCTGGAGACCTCCTGTCTTGCTGAGGAAGCCCACGATGTCCACCTTGTTTATCTTGTCCTTCTTGCCCCGGCCGATGTAGAGGGTCTCCCAACGGGAAGAGGGCACGTGACGGGAGTCGGGGACCTCCATGGGTGTAATGTCCGTAAGGCAATCCAGTTTGTCCAGATTCTCCTCGGGACCCAGGATGAGGTACGACGCCCCTGCCCTATCCCATCGGGCGGTACGTCCGTTGCGGTGGATGTAGGCCTCGTTGTTCATGGGCAGGTGATAGTGTATGATGTTCTCCACGCCGGCAATGTCCAGCCCCCGGGCGGCAAGGTCGGTGCTTACAAGCACATTGGCGCATCCGCTCTGGAAGCGGAACAAAGCCCTTTCCCTGTCCTTCTGCTCCATGGCGCCATGGAAGGCAGATACACAGAACCCGGCCTTATGGAGGAACTGATAAACACGGTCCACAGCTTCGCGATAATTGAGGAAGACGATGCTTGGAGTGCTGCCCAGAGAGCATAGCAAGTGGCCGAGGGTCTCCAGTTTGTCCTTCTCGGGGGAACGGAGCAGGTACTGGCTGATGCGGTCTGCATAGTCAGTATCGGTATCGGCAAGGTAGTTCATGCGATGAACCCTGCCGGCACCCACGAAGGACGGTATCTCGGGACTGTCCGTGGCGGAAAGCAGGATGCGCTTCCTGACCGAAGGGAGGAGTGCCAGGATATCGGCCATCTGCTGGCGGAAACCGAGTTCAAGGGACTTGTCGAACTCGTCTATGACCAGGGTGTCAATGTGTGTGTAGTCGAAATTCTCCTTCTGCATGTGGTCGAGCACACGTCCGGGAGTACCTATTATCATCTGTGGCGAGAGGTTGCGCATGGCACGGTGCTCGTCCATGGCAGGACGGCCTCCGTAGCAGGCATAGGCCCTGGTGTCGCGGCACAGTTTGGATGCCACGCCCTGCGTCTGGATGGCAAGTTCGCGGCTCGGCACAAGTACCAGCACCGTAGGATGTGGCTGGGGCTGCATGGTCTCAAGGACGGGAAGCATATAGCCCAATGTCTTGCCGCTGCCCGTGGGGGAAAGCAAGACAAGGGAGTCGTGGCGGCGAACCTCGGCCAACATCTCCTCCTGCATGGGATTCAAGGCCTCAATACCTAAGGCATGAAGGTCGTATGTCATAATTGCTATAAAGTCTGGAACTGTTTTCTTTGTTGTTGAAATAAAATACACTAATGTCCCCGGCGCACTATCTCAGGAAAAGGTCCACCAGGAAGTATGTCCCCAAAGATGCCACCCAACCGATGAACGCAAACAGAGTGACACGGCGCAGATACCACCAGACGGTAACACCCTCGGCCCTCATCAGGGCAAAGCCAGCCACACTTCCTATGGGCAGAAGGCAACCGCCCACATTGCCGCTGAGGGCAATCAGATGCCAGTACTGTCCGTTCTGGACGAAACTTTCCATGTATCCGCCCTGAACCGCCTCCTGAGGCAGGACGGAATATATGTTTATACCAGCCATGACGAGCGCAATATTGTCCAGCACACTGCTCATGAATCCCATGAAAACACTGGCAACGTAGATGTTGTGGATATTGCTGTCCAACCAACCTGCGGCAGCACGCATGGCGCCTATCTCTACCAACACGTCAACGCAAAGGCACACTCCCACACAATACATGATGACCTGCAGCACCTCGTACTGCAACTTGCGGCCAAGGGAAATGTTCTGAGGTTGCTCCGTGCGTATGCGGTTGGCATTGATAATCTCATTCAGAACCCACACAACGCCAAGGCAACACAAAGCACCGAGGAACGGAGGCAGAAGCGTAATCCTATGGAAAGAGGGCACGAACCACAAACCTCCTATGCCGAAGAAGAAAAGAAGCAACTTCTGCCACCATACAAGGATACTGTCATCCCCACGGAATGAGTATGCAGGACGGTCAAGGTCAAGATACTCGGGCAACTTCTTCTGGATAAGGAAAGTGGGGATAACTGTGGCAACGACAGAAGGCAGTACAAGCGCGGCACTGAAGTTGGTGGCAGTAACGGCACCCTTGCCCCATACCATCAGGCTGGTGACATCGCCAATCACCGTCCAGCAGCCACCGCAACTGGCGGCTATCACTATGGCAGATCCAATGTACATCCTCTGTTTGCCGTTGCGGATTATCTTGCGCAGGATCATCAGCATCAGCACCGTAACGGTAAGATTGTCTATGCATGCACTGAGCAGGAATGTAATCAGAACCGTCAGCCAAAGCATCTGGGCAGTACTCCTGCGCCTGAGCCAACGCTCTATGAAGGAGAAACATTCGTTGTTGGTAAGCACCTCTACTATAGACATTGTTGCCAGAAGGTACAAAACCAGTTCGCCCACCTGTCCCACGTATCGCAGGAATATATGCTCGGAAATAAACTCCTTGCCTGTCTGTATAGTCTGTTGCGCTCCGCCAAGGAAATCCAAATACTCCTCCGCATGCATGCCATTGATGAAGGCGGTTCCTGTACACATGAACAGAACCCAACCGACCGTACCGCAGAAAAGGGCTATAAGAGCCTTATTGACATGGGTAACATGCTCTGTGGCAATGAACACGTAACCCAAAAGTATTACAACAACTATAGCAATCGTCATCTGTATGTAATTATTTAATTCGGGGATGCATATATTCCGCGACAAATTTACTTAAAAAAATCAAAAAACACAAACCATACACAAAGTTATTCAAACAAAAAGCCCTAACTTTGTCTTCTGTATGAAACATAGAAAACCATTGGCCGTCCTGGCCGGCATGCTTCTGGCAATAAACACAACAGACCTTCAGGCACAGAGTGTAAGCCTCTATTCCGATGGCAAGGCATATCCCATAGAACCCCAGCAAACACAAACTGAGGTGAAACCGGGTTGGAAGATAGTAGACATCCAGTTGAAGAGCACTTTGCAACGATACCTATGGGGCGCACGCGCCAAAGATCTGACCGACGACGCACGTCCTCAATTCATTGTTGACACGGACACCTTGCTACTTAGCGACATGGTCCTCATCAAACTGAAATCAAAGAAGGAATACAGGAAGATTCCAAAGGCAGAGATTAATGACAACAAGTGCATCCTGGTTGATCTGAACACTTTCCGTATAGAGGCCTACGGAGAGGAAGCCTTCCTGCTCCAACCCCTAAATGCGCTGGAATCCGGCGAATACATTTTTACATGGACCACAAAAGAAACGGTTGGAGAACTGAATGACTGGGTTGTGTGGCCATTCAGCGTAAAGTAATCAATTTACAAATTTACGATAAAAACAAAATTTTTTTATAGCTGCGTATTTTCCCAATGCCACAATTATTCACAAGTCATGGCATTAGGCATGCTCTCTACTTTATACCCCTTTTGTTTAATGCTCGCACATAACGGCGGGCATTGGCAAGGTGCTCAGAATAGGTGCAGGCAAAGTTATGGGAACCGGAAAAGTCTTCCTTGGCGCACATATACAGATAACCATGCTGTTCGTGATGCAGCACGGCATCTATGGCCTTTACCGACGGGATACGGATGGGACCAGGGGGCAGGCCCTTGTTCTTGTAGGTGTTATATGGGCTTTCAACCTCCAGATGTTTGTGGTAGATACGGCGCAGGGAAAAGTCACCCACGGCGAACTTTACCGTCGGGTCGGCCTGCAGGGGCATACCTATCTGCAAGCGACGGATGTACATGCCTGCCACCTTGGGCATCTCTGGCACGTAGGCCGTTTCCTCAGCAACGATACTGGCAAGGGTTATGACCTGCTCGCGCGTCAATCCTGCCTTTTCTGCCAGGGCCGAGCGCTCCGGATTCCAAAATGTAGTGTTCTCCTTCTGCATACGCTGGATGAACTTGTCCATGCCTATGTTCCACCACATCTGATAGGTATTGGGGATGAATAGTGCAGGTAGTGTCTGCGTAGTGTAGCCAAGGCGTGAACAGAAGGCCGTATCGCGGAAAGTGCAGGAAAGTTCGGTACTGTCCATCATCAGTTTTCTGGAGAGATAGCCGGCAAGCATGTCCATAGTGCGCACCTGCGGTATCGTGAGGTTTATGGGCGTCTGCAAGCCGTTGCGGAACTTGCGGTACACCTCCAGTACGGTTTCGCCCTGCTGGATGGTGTAGTAACCGGTTCTCGGCCTTGCCTCAAGGACACGTTGGAGCAAGTCCCATCTGCGAGGACTTCCTACCTTAATATATATAGAGTCCAGAGTGTCGTCCTGATCTACATAGACGCCTATCGGAGCGCCTGTATCATTCATGGAGGCATATATGGGCGAGACATACCACACAGCAAGTGCAGCAAGGGATATTGTCAGGATTGCTATTATGGACAAGGTCTTATTCATGATACCGTTCTTCTGGTATTGTCAATAGAATCGTGGTTTCTGCTCTCTGGCCTCTTCCAACGAAGCCAAGGGTGCAGGCTCAAAGGAGCGCCTCAACTCTTCCTGCTCCAGGCGAAGAGCGTGCATGGCCTCGTCTGCCGTCTGAGCATTAAGGAAACGGGAGCAAGCGGGGCAGTTCTGCGAGGCATCCTTGATCCATAGGACGGGACCACCGTACACGGGTGCTATCTTAAGGGCTGTATGCATTGCGCTTGTTGTGGCACCGCCTATCATCACCGGTACAGAGATGCCGGCCTCGGCCAACTGACGCACAGTTTCGGCCATTTCCGCCAATGAGGGGGTTATAAGTCCCGACAAGCCTATGGCATCTGGCTTATATTCCAGGGCAGCACGCACGATATCTTCCGGCGGTACCATTACACCCAGGTCAATGACCTCGTAGCCGTTGCATCCCAGCACCACGGAAACGATATTCTTGCCAATGTCGTGCACGTCGCCCTTCACGGTAGCAAGCAGCACCTTGCCCTGACTCTTCTGCCCCTCTGCCTTCTGGGCCTCTATGTGGGGTTGCAGAATACCTACGGCACGCTTCATCGTGCGGGCGGTCTTCACCACCTGGGGCAGGAACATCTTGCCCTCGCCGAAGAGACGGCCCACCCTGTTCATACCCTCCATGAGCGGACCTTCAATAATGTCTACAGCCCTGGGGTACAGGGAGAGAGCCTCGCCCAGGTCGGTCTCAAGACCATCGGTTATTCCTTTCTGCAACTTAAGGGCAAGCCTTTCTTCCACAGACATTGCCTGTACTCCGTCTGTGGATACAGAGGTTCTGTCATCTGTCACGACCTTGCCGTCCTTTTCCTTCTGGGCGTTAAGTTCTGTGGCCAATTCAATCAATGCCTCGCTGGCCTGAGGGGATGGCCTTAGCAAGACATCCTCGATGATGGCAAGGTGCTCCTGCGGAATGTCGGCATAGGCCACCTTGGCGGAGGGATTGACGATGGCAAAGTCCATGCCTCGGCGCATGCCTTCGTAGAGGAACACGGCATGCATGGCCTCACGAATGTAGTTGTTGCCACGGAACGAGAAGGACAGATTGCTGATGCCTCCGGAAATGTGCGCTCCGGGCAGGTTGGCCTTTATCCACTCCACGGTGCGGAGGAAGTCCCAGGCATAGGCATCGTGCTCTGCCATGCCGGTGGCAACGGAAAGCACATTGGGGTCGAAAATTATGTCCTCGGGAGGCATGCCTACGGCTTCAACCAACAGGCGGTAGGCACGGGCACATATATCGATGCGCCTCTCATAGGTGGTGGCCTGTCCCTCCTCATCGAAAGCCATAACCACAACGGCCGCACCCATGCGTCTGACCTCACGGGCATGGGCAAGGAAGGCTTCCTCGCCCTCCTTCAGCGATATGCTGTTAACTATGCTCTTGCCCTGCACGCACCTGAGTGCGGCGCTTATCACGCTCCAGTCGCTGGAGTCTATCATCAGGGGCACACGGCAGATGTCGGGTTCCGAACCTATGAGGTGAAGGAAATGCACCATCTCCTTGCGTGCATCCAGCAGACCGTCGTCCATGTTTATGTCCAGGACCAAAGCGCCGTCCTGCACCTGCCGGCGGGCTATCTCCAGAGCCTCCTCGTAACTGCCCTCGGAGATAAGGCGCAGGAACTTGCGGCTGCCGGCCACGTTGCACCTCTCGCCCACCCCTACAAAGGATACGTTCCTGTCCAGCGGTTCAAGACCGCAAATGTCTATCTGCATAAATCCACTACCGCTTTAATGTGTTCGGGAGTCGTGCCGCAGCACCCTCCTATAATATCAACAAGTCTCTCATCCAGCATGGGACTGATGCTCTGTGCAAACTGTTCGGGGGTGACATCGTACTGTCCCATGGAATTGGGCAGACCAGCATTGGGGTGGCAGGATATGAAAGGACGTTGTCCACTCTCCCCTGCCCTATCCGTGAGCATACGGTGCAGGTTGCGCAACACGGGCAACATCTGGTCGGCACCGAAAGAGCAGTTCAAACCTATGGAAAGCAAGGGGGCATGGGACACGGATATGAGAAAAGCCTCCAGAGTCTGCCCTGAAAGCAGTCTGCCTGCGGTATCGTTCACCGTGACGGAGAGCATCAGCGGTATGTCCTTTCCCGTCCTCTGCATCACCTCCTGCATGGCATATATGCCGGCCTTGGCGTTGAGCGTGTCAAAAACAGTTTCCAAAAGTATGGCATCCACTCCCTCCTGGGCAAGTACCTCCATCTGCCCTATATAGGCCTCTGCCAACTGGTCAAAAGTGATGGCACGACAGGCAGGATCGTTCATATCGGGCGAGATGCTCAGGGACTTGTTGGTAGGTCCCACGGTGGCAATGACAAAACCCTCGCGTCCGCTATCGGCGAAAGCCTTGCGTGCCAGGCGCACCGCCTCGCGGTTCATTTCTGCAACCAGATGCTGGCAATTATAATCTACCTGTGAAATGTAATTGGCGGAGAAGGTGTTTGCGGTAAGTATGTCGGCACCGGCATCCACATAAGCACGATAGATGTCGCACACCACGTCGGGACGTGTAAGATTCAGCATCTCGTTGTTGCCCAAAAGCATACCTGGTATGTCGCGATAGCGGTAACCGCGGAAGTCCTCCTCCTTTAGACCGTAGCGTTGCACCATGGTGCCGAAACCTCCGTCCAGCACCAACGGTCTCTTCCTCTCCTCCAATGCCTGTATTATGTTCATGCCTCTATCTCTGCAAAGTCCTGAAGATGCTCGTCTATGTATCTGGCCACGGTTTCCGTAACCTCCTCTTCCATCAGGATGAACTCGTCGTCAAGGTCGTCCGCCTCGGGGTAGTTCTCGTATATGGCCATAAACTCCTCATCGGTACAATCCGCCGTCAGGGCCTTGTGGTTCTCTTCGTAGAACTTACGTCCGCTATATACCAGTTTAGAGAACTCCTTGGCTCCCCACAAGCGCATGGCCTTGGCAAAGGGATTCAGGAAGATGAATGGACCGTAACCGTTGTGTATCAGTTGCACATGCCCGCCGTCCATCACCTCCTCGCGGTAGATGCAATAGGCCAGCAGGGTTATCTGGTCGGGATTCAGGAGCGACATGCTCTCCTGCGTCAGTTCCCCTCCGATATGTTCCATGGTGGCATTGTAGAACAGTTCCACAAAGGCATCCATGCCACTCTGTGCCGCCTCTATTACGGCCGATTCCTTTATCTTAAGCATCTCTTACTTTTTCTTTCCATCCAGGAATATGTTGACAAAGAACATAGCCACGGCAAACACAGCACCCTCAATAATGTATATATAGGATGTCTTTTCGTCCTCTAAGAAGAACTCATCGCCTAACCACATAAGCACCGCGAATAGCACACCCTGCAATAGGGCCACGATAACCTGTTGTCTGTTCATAGTCTTTTTTTACTTAATTGTATCTTTACTTGCTTGTCGTCCGGCAAGCACGGTGAGCATGAAGCGGTGAGGGGATGAGAGTTTTTTCTGTTTTTCCTCTGTCCTCCTGAGACAGGGGGACGAGGAGCGGAGCGACGGAGGGGGTATGACAGTTTTCCGATTTCCGTTTTCACCTTTCCGTTTCCTCAATATCCTTTCTTGAAAGCGCGGTCCATCTGTCTTCGGTCCTCCTTCTCCTTCATGGTTTCACGCTTGTCATACTCCTTTTTGCCTCGGGCTATGCTGATATCCAGTTTTGCCAGTCCCTTTTCATCAATATATAATAATGTAGGCACTATGCTGAACCCCGGCTGCTTCACCGTCTGCTGGATCTTGCGTATCTCGCGGCGGTTCAAGAGCAGTTTGCGCTCACGCCGCTCCACATGGTTGTTGTACGATCCCTGCTCGTAGTGGGCAATATACATGTTCTTCACCCACACCTCGCCGTTATGCACATAACAGAACGTGTCCACGAGCGAAGCCTTGCCCTGACGGATACTCTTTATCTCTGTGCCGGTAAGCACGATTCCAGCCGTATAGTCATCGAACAGTGCAAAGTCGAACGAGGCACGTTTGTTCTTGATGTTTATTGTCTTTGATTTGTTTTCCTTCTTGGCCATAATTGGTTCAAAGGTACGAAAAAAATGACGATACGTGAAGATTGGCGGCAGAAATTGCCACAAAGCACGCAAAATATTGGGCAAATACTTTGCATGATACCTAAAAATGACTATTTTTGTAGACGCAAAAAGTGTTGAACCACTAAAATAAAAACAACCTAACAACAAAACTATGCAGTACACACACGAAGTACAGAACATGTGTTGTGTGGCAAAAGGCCCCAACCATGGTCCCGCTCCCATCCCTGAAGAGGGCAAGTGGGTGCAGGCAAAGGAAATCAAGGACATCAGCGGTCTGACCCACGGTGTGGGTTGGTGTGCTCCCCAGCAGGGCGCCTGCAAGCTGACCTTGAACGTGAAGGAAGGTATCATTGAGGAATGTCTGGTTGAGACCATCGGTTGCTCCGGCATGACCCACTCTGCCGCTATGGCCAGCGAGATTCTGCCCGGCAAGACCATCCTGGAGGCTTTGAATACCGACTTGGTATGTGATGCCATCAACACAGCCATGCGCGAACTGTTCCTGCAGATCGTTTACGGCCGCACCCAGTCTGCATTCTCAGAGGGCGGTTTGACCATCGGTGCAGGTATGGAAGACCTGGGCAAGGGTCTGATTTCACAGACAGGTACCCTGTACGGCACCAAGCTCAAGGGCACACGCTACCTGCAGCTCACCGAGGGTTACATCACCAAGATGTTCCTGGATGAGGACGACCAGGTTTGCGGTTACGAATTCGTACACATGGGCAAGCTGATGGACGCCATCAAGAAGGGTATGGACGCCAACGAGGCTCTCAAGAGTGTAACAGGCACCTATGGCCGCACAAAGGCCGAGGATGGCGCTGTCAAGAGTATTGACCCCCGTAAGGACTAATAATTTGGAGGAACAAGACTATGATTAGAGAAGTAAAATTCGAGTCACAGGACCGTCGTATCAAGCAGATTCTTGCTTGTCTGAACAGCCACGGTATCGCCTCCATCGAAGAGGCTAATGAGATTTGTGATGCAGCCGGCATCGATCCTTACAAGACTTGTGAGGAGACACAGATGATTTGCTTTGAGAACGCAAAGTGGGCTTATGTTGTAGGTACCGCTATCGCTCTGAAGGAAAAAGCAAAGGACGCTGTTGAGGCTGCCAACTATATTGGTGAGGGTCTGCAGAGCTTCTGTATCCCTGGTTCTGTTGCCGACGACCGCAAGGTAGGTATCGGCCACGGCGAGCTGGCAGCACGTCTGCTCTCTCCCGAGACCAAGTGCTTCGCATTCCTGGCAGGTCACGAGTCATTCGCTGCTGCCGAGGGTGCCATCAAGATCGCTCAGATGGCCAACAAGTCAAGACCAGCCGACAAGCCCCTGCGCTGCATCCTGAACGGTCTTGGCAAGGACGCTGCCATGATCATCAGCCGTATCAACGGTTTCACCTACGTACAGACCCAGTTCGACTACTTCACAGGTGAATTGAAGATCGTTAGCAAGAAGGCATACAGCAATGGTCCCCGCGCTGCCGTTAACTGCTATGGTGCAGACGACGTTCGCGAGGGTGTTGCTATCATGTGGCACGAGGATGTAGACGTTTCCATCACAGGTAACTCTACCAACCCCACCCGTTTCCAGCATCCCACCGCAGGTACTTACAAGAAGGAGCGCGTACGTGCCGGCAAGGCATACTTCAGCGTAGCTTCTGGTGGTGGTACCGGCCGTACCCTGCACCCCGACAACATGGCTGCAGGTCCCGCTTCTTACGGTATGACCGACACTCTGGGCCGCATGCACTCTGACGCTCAGTTCGCAGGTTCTTCATCTGTTCCCGCTCACGTGGAGATGATGGGCTTCCTGGGTATCGGCAACAACCCCATGGTTGGCTGCTCTGTAGCATGTGCTGTACAGGCCGACCTGTACCTCAACAAGAAGTAAGAAGCCAAACTTCAAGTTCACCATATCACAACTCCCGTAACCCGGTTATGGGAGTTGTTGTTTTTGTATCCATTATAGGAAAGAAGAGTGAGAATGCAGGATATTAGATAACATCAATCTGAATTCAGTCAACCAAAGCCTGGCAAGCCCTTGGCAACAAGGTAGTGCTTAGTGACCTGGGGGCCTTCTCCTTCTGCCATGTGAGGGAGGGGGGGGACGGACAACGATCGCAGATTGAACGGGGAGCGGATGAGCGGTGAGCGAAAGTTCAGAGTACTCAGGAACATACATAGAGCGTCAGCGGAACATCACCGCTGGCGCTCTTATCATCAACCATTAAGGATCTTACCAAACGGACTTAAAATAATCAAATATCTTATGCTTTTCCGTCAAAACTCTTGCAAAAAAATCTCAAAAAGGTGTATATTCGCACCGTGTAAAATCTCAAAAAGGTGTAAAATATAGAGGTTCAGAAATCGCAAAAAGGTGCGGAGGACATCATTATGAATATCGTGGCTCAGATGCTGACAGCCAGCGGTAACAAACTCTTTTTCTACAGTAAGTCGTCAGAGGAAGCCGAGGAACGAATGGAAATAGACTTCTTGCTTCAAAAGGACAAAGTGACCAGTCGTCACAATATCCGTCCGATAGAAGTCAAA
>JAFVTT010000055.1 GCA_017503065.1 Bacteroidaceae bacterium
CATACGCTTTTTATGAAGAGAATTGAAGTTGTAGCAGCAATAATAAATGATGTGGAAGGGCGGATCTTTGCAACCCAGCGAGGATATGGAGATTGGAAAGGTTGGTGGGAGTTCCCCGGTGGCAAGATTGAAGCAGGAGAAACTGCCGGGCAAGCCTTGAAGCGTGAGATACACGAAGAACTATCTGCAGACATTGACATAAAAGGCTTTCTCTGTACCGTGGAATACGACTACACTGAATTTCACCTGACCATGCATTGCTACCTATGTTCTCTACTTACGGATTCCCTGCATCTGAACGAGCACGAAGCAGCCCGATGGCTCACTAAGGAAGAACTGTACAGTGTGAAATGGTTGCCTGCAGACATAGAAGTGTTGGATATCCTAAAAACAATGTGACCTCCTCCCCTCCCCCGATGGACAAACTAACGAAAGAACAACGGCATCGCTGCATGTCGGCGATAAAGAGCAAGAACACCAAACCAGAGTTGCTGGTCAGGAAGTTCCTGTTCAGCCGTGGTTTTCGCTACAGGCTCAATCACCCACGTCTGCCCGGTCATCCCGACCTCGTCCTCCGCAAGTACAGGACCGTCATCTTCGTAAACGGTTGCTTCTGGCACGGTCATGAAGGTTGCAGATATTACGTCCTCCCCAAAAGCAACGTGAACTTCTGGCAGGCAAAAGTAGAGCGCAACAGGGCCAGGGATGCAGAAGAACGCCGCAAACTCACCTCCATGGGATGGCACTGCATCACAGTATGGGAATGTCAGCTGAAACCAAAAGTCCGCCAGCAGACTCTGGAATCACTTGCCCACACCTTGTATCACATCTTCCTCCAAAACCATGCCCGCCCCTACACCACAGAAGAGCAACAACTACAAAAGGTTGCCGAGGAAGAGCAACCTTATGGTGCAAAGGCTTCTGACAACTAAATTGTCTTCATGCTACACTCCCAAGATGACGGAAGGAATCAAGAATGGCATGCAACCTTTTGAGTCGCGCGCCATTCTCATTTGTATAGTGTGCATTACCTCCTAAAACATCACATTTACTAACAAATCAACTGTAAACAAAGGCACAATATTCACCAATACATTATTTATATAAATCCGGTCGTCTGGCTTTGTTGAACTCTGTTATTATTTTGCTCACATCCGAATCAGATGGGATAATTTCATAAAGAAGTACGATTGGAATTCATCTGTGTGTAATGCGCATTGATTAATGTTTGTGCTTCATTCATTGTGACTTTTCCTTCAACCTCTTGACAAGCAACTTCTATCAAGAAGTCAGATACATTAAGTCCATCCACACGTTGTAGTCCGACAGCAATAGCTCAACCAGTTGCCTTTTCCCTGATATATGGGTCTGGATGGTTCTTGTATTCTTTAAATAATGTTATGTTTTTCTTTTAAAGGTACGAAATAAACACGAGACGATCAAATCCTGACCAAAGAATTCTTGATTCTATAATATTTTTAATACTTTTGCGTTAGAATTAAATATATTTGGTAATAATGGCAAATCTTAATCGTATCAAAGTAGTGCTTGTTGAACAGCAAAAGACAGGAAAATGGTTGGCAGAACAAATGGGAAAATCCGCTTGCACAGTCAGCAAATGGTGTAGCAACTCCAGTCAGCCTGATTTGGCCACTTTGGACAAAATTGCTACATTACTGAATGTAGATAGACGCGCACTAATTGCACCTTCAAAATAACGACAAACACATAAAATAGAGGCACGTCGCATGAAGTAATTTCAAGCAAGTAAATATTTTAAATTATGCAGATAATTGAGACTATAGGCAATCAAAATTTAATGAATAGAGAAAAAACGCTATTTCTCTGTTCCAAGATGACGCCTATAGGACTGTATGGCAAAGTGTTCAAGTGGACGGATAGCCTAACAGATAAAGACTGCATTGCTTGCTTCAATTCTACCGACATGGAGTCGGAGGTACTTAAGGCGCTACTCGTTGCCAAAGTCCCTGCCATTTTGTTTGTAATGAACCGTTTCACTGACGGAAACAACATTCAGATAGAGCGGGCACTACAAGAAAACAGAATGCTTATTGTTGTTCTAAGACGTGATGAACCAAGAGGAAAAGGAACTACGCCCAGACTGAGAAATGAATATGTATTGTCGATTTGCCAACATATCGTTTGTGGTTATGTCAATAAGAATGGTAGCGTATTCCCCTTGTTGGCAGGGCGAAAAGATGTAGTAAATCTTGTTGGTGAAAATACATGTTCCATTGTAGCAGAACAAAACTGTCAACATGAACGATGGACTGTGGCGCAGGACAAGATGCTGCTTCGGATGTTTTATAATGACATGGGAATCCATGCCATCCATAAGCAACTGCAAAGAACATATACTGCTATCTATTCACGCCTTCACTCCATAACTTTATCAGAAGAGTTGCTAAAAGGACGAGAGTTTGAGGATTATGTGCTCAGCCTGTTTAATCTTCAGGAAGATGACGAACTCATTCTGCAAGAATGGCAAGGTGACAAATCGTATGGAAAGGTTAAGGCTGAAAATAACAGAAATCCCGATTTCGTGTTCCGACACAGGCAAAACGAGTTTGCCGTAGAATGTAAGTGGCGCGAGAAACTAAGCCGTGATTTGAGCAAGGACTTGTTTCCGATAAAAAGGATTGAGAATTATAAGCATTTCTCCGAAGTTCGGCACATGCCAGTAACAATCATTCTTGGTGTTGGCGGTGAACCATGCAACCCTGAACTTCTTTACAAAATTCCGTTAAATGAAATCGCTCCTATCATCTCTGGAAATCAGTCGATAGCTAATTATCTGCATCCTGTATTTTCTTTTGATGTCTCTATGTTCTTACGTCCAGAGGAGAACACCAAGGAGAGAGCATATACACTTAGCGAGAAGCGCGAGAAATATCCGAACGCCTATAAACCTTGGAATACCGATGATGATAAGTTGCTTGTTACTCTACATTATGAAAACAGAAGCATAAAAGAACTTGTGTCAATATTCAAACGCAATGAGGGAGCGATACAATCAAGAATTAGAAAACTGATTGACAAGACCAATAGAGAAAAATAACGAAGGTAAACCCCAAATCGGTCATTAGAAATTTCTTAACTACATATCTCTAATGACCGCCAATAGAAAAAATATTGCACATTTTGTTGTTTGTGAACAAGTTAGTAATTTTACCACGCCAAAAGTGTGTTTACATATGACGCTTGACTATGACATAAAGTTCGTGAACAAGGAGATTAGCCCATTTGGTGGTCTGTCTCTATTTTTAAAAATGCTGGAGCGTTGCCGCTTTTCGGAAAAACTTGAAGCTTCAGGGTTGCCTCTTCAGGGTTCTAACCGTGGTTACAATCCTATACAGCTCATACTGGGCTTGTTTGCTGGTATATGGTGTGGAGCAAACAGTTTCGGTCATCTTGACGTTGTGCGCTATGACAATGTACTCTGCCGTCTGCTCGGTTGGAATCGCGGTGCAGACCACAGAGCCTACCAACGTTATTTTAATAAGTTTTCCCAGGCGGTCAACCAGCGTGTGTTCGGTGAGCTCTACCATTGGTTCTTCTCTCAGTTGATCTTTGACAACTATACCATAGACTTCGACTCTACGGTTATGGTTCGCGAAGGGTGTCAAGAGGGTGCTGTTAAGGGATATAACCCCAAGCGCCCGGGACGCCCTTCCCATCATCCGCTGCTGGCTTTCGTTTCAGACGTGAGGATGATAGCCAATTATTGGTTACGTCCAGGAAATACGTCTGCCACTAGCAACTATCTTGCCTTTCTTGAGGATACCTTGTCAAGATTGACTGGAAAGCACGTGGGGCTTGTCAGGATGGACAGCGGATTTTTCTCCAAGGACATACTTTACTGTTTGGAGAGCAAGCACTTGCATTACATCATTGCTTGTCGTTTCAACAACCGAATCAAATACAGCCTGACTCATCAGCAAGCATGGACAGAACTGGCAGAAGGGCTTGATATTGCAGAAACAGTCTATCAGGCGGAAGGATGGGGAGAAGCAAGGCGCATTGTGATGGTACGGCAGGAAATAGAGAAACGCCCTAAGGCCGCCGGCAAGGTGGTCAAACAACTGGAACTGTTCGAAGATGAGGCAGAATACGGAAAATACAGGTATAGTTGTTATGTCACGAACCTTGACTTGCCTGCAAGGATTGTATATGATTCCTATCGTGGCAGGGCTGATTCTGAAAACAGGATCAAAGAACTTAAGGCTGACTTCGCGCTGGACGAATTTGTTTCGCACAACTTTTGGGCTACAGAGGCCTGCGGAAACTTCATCATCATGGCCTACAATTTCATGTCACTCTTTCGTCATGCACTAATTAACTCCGATAAGAAACAATTTCTCAAAACCATACGCTACGAGTTACTTTCAACACCTGCATATTTAGGAAGTAGCAAGGGAACGAAAGACAAGCATATATTGTATCTTGCCAGATCATTAAAAACAAGAAAATCCTTCCTTACTTTATGGAATAAACTTAAGGATTTCTCTCTGCCATACGACACAGAGAAATCCTAATGACCGATTTGGGTTCAAACGAGTTTTGAGTCCGCTCCATTGGCTTAACGAAAAGGTTCAAAAATAAAAGCTATTATCATCATAACGCTAATGACCGATTTGGGTTAAACTGCAAGTCACGACACCACACTCTATACGGCAAGTGTCTTCGTTCACGAACCAAATTTACAAATATTTTTCCGAAATACCAGTAGCTATAGAAAGAAAATGGCGAGCAACCCATAAGGGCACCCGCCATTTCCGGTGTATATATTAACCTTTTTTACTTAACTTCTTCGAAGTCAGCATCCTGGATGTCGTCCTTGCCGGACTGCTGGGAACCGGTGTTGCAGTTACCATTGCAACCGCCGTTCATGTCGGGACCGGGACCTGCCTGCTGCTGTGCCTGATAGAGCTTGGCGGCAGCGTTCTGGAGTTCGGTCATGGCAGCGTCGATAGCAGGGATGTCCTGTGCCTTGTGGGCAGTGCGCATCTTCTCGAGAGCAGCCTCTACCTCGGCCTTGACGTCGGCAGGAATCTTGTCGCCAGAGTCCTTGAGCATGTTCTCGGTCTGGAAGATCATAGAGTCGGCCTGGTTGAGTTTGTCAATCTTCTCACGCTCCTTCTTGTCAGCATCGGCATTTGCCTCGGCCTCGGCCTTCATGCGCTCGATCTCCTCCTTAGACAGACCTGAAGATGCGGTGATGGTGATGTGCTGCTCCTTGCCGGTAGCCTTGTCCTTGGCAGAAACATTGAGGATACCGTTGGCATCGATGTCGAAAGTAACCTCAATCTGAGGAACACCGCGACGTGCAGGAGCAATACCGTCCAGGTTGAACTGGCCTACGCTCTTGTTCTGGCTGGCCATGGGGCGCTCGCCCTGAAGAACGTGGATGGTAACGGCAGTCTGGTTGTCGGCTGCGGTAGAGAACACCTCGCTCTTCTTGCAGGGGATGGTAGAGTTGGCATCGATGAGCTTGGTCATAACACCGCCCATGGTTTCGATACCCATAGACAGGGGAGTTACGTCGAGCAGCACGATGTCGCTCTTCTCGCCAGAGAGAGAAGCACCCTGAATGGCAGCACCGAGAGCCACAACCTCGTCGGGGTTAACGCCCTTTGAAGGCTCCTTGCCGAAGAAGTCGGCAACCATCTTCTGCACTGCGGGGATACGGGTAGAACCACCCACGAGGATTACCTCGTTAATGTCGCTGTTTGACAGACCTGCATCGCGCATAGCGTTCTGGCAGGGAACCTTACAAGCCTGGATGAGGCTATCAGCAAGACGTTCGAACTCGCTGCGGCTCAGTGTCTTAACCAAGTGCTTGGGCACACCGCCGTCGGCAGTGATATAGGGGAGGTTGATTTCGGTAGATGTTGTGCTTGACAACTCTATCTTAGCCTTCTCGGCAGCCTCCTTGAGGCGCTGCAGTGCCATGGGGTCCTTAGAAAGGTCGATACCCTCCTCGGCCTTGAAACCGCTTACCAGCCAGTCGATGATAACCTGGTCGAAGTCGTCACCACCCAGGTGGGTGTCACCGTTGGTAGAGAGAACCTCGAACACACCGCTACCGAACTCGAGGATGGAGATATCGAAAGTACCGCCACCGAGGTCGAACACGGCAATCTTCATGTCCTTGTCGCCCTTGTCCACACCATAAGCCAGAGCGGCTGCAGTGGGCTCGTTGACGATACGCTTTACCTCGAGACCTGCAATCTGGCCAGCCTCCTTGGTAGCCTGACGCTGAGAGTCGGAGAAGTAGGCGGGCACGGTGATAACTGCCTCTGTAACCTCCTGACCGAGATAGTCCTCGGCGGTCTTCTTCATCTTCTGCAGAATCATGGCGCTGATCTCCTGGGGAGTGTACTGACGGCCGTCGATGTCAACACGGGGAGTGTTGTTGTCGCCCTTAACCACGCTGTAAGGTACGCGACCGATTTCCTTGCTTACCTGGTCGTAGGTCTCACCCATGAAGCGCTTGATAGAGAAGATGGTCTTCTTGGGGTTGGTGATAGCCTGACGCTTGGCAGGGTCGCCCACCTTGCGCTCGCCACCATCCACGAATGCCACGATAGAGGGAGTGGTGCGCTTACCCTCACTGTTGGTGATAACAACGGGCTCGTTGCCCTCGAATACGGATACACAAGAGTTTGTCGTACCCAAGTCAATTCCAATAATCTTTCCCATAGTTGTATTTGTTTTTTATTTATTCCTTATTATATATTAACGATGACTTGCGAAGCTTGATGAGCTTGCGAATAACGTTTAATGTTTAATGTTTAATGTTTAACGTTTATCCGTTCGCTATATAATACGCAAGGCCCGTGCCATGGAGTGCACGAGCCTTGCATTATGCAGTTTATATGTCAGTTTGTCAGTCTTAATCCTTTTTCTCTGCCAGCTTTTCAGTTACCTTGGCAGTAATTTCCTCCAAAAGTTCGGGATTGTCGCGAACGATGCCCTTTACCACTTCGGCGCCCTGACCGAGTTTGCTCTCGTTGTAACTGAACCAACTGCCACTTTTCTTGATGATACCCATGTCAACGGCAAGATTGAAGATTTCGGACACACGGCTGATGCCCTCGCCAAAGATAACCTCAAACTCTGCCTTGCGGAATGGAGGTGCCACTTTGTTCTTCACCACCTTCACCTTGGTGAGATGGCCGAGGACCTCTTCACCCTCCTTGACGGGAGAGGACTTGCGTATATCCAGACGCACGCTGGCATAGAACTTGAGGGCGTTACCGCCGGTGGTCGTTTCGGGATTGCCAAACATCACGCCAATCTTCTCGCGCAACTGGTTGATGAAGATACAGGTGGTGTTTGTCTTGGAGATAGTAGAGGTGAGTTTGCGCAGAGCCTGACTCATGAGTCGTGCCTGCAGACCCATCTTGCTCTCGCCCATATCGCCTTCTATCTCGGCCTTGGGAGTAAGGGCTGCCACAGAGTCCACCACAATGATGTCTACCGCTGCCGAACGGATGAGTTGCTCGGCTATCTCCAGCGCCTGCTCGCCATTGTCGGGCTGAGAGATAAGGAGGTTGTCCACATCCACGCCCAACTTCTCCGCATAGAAACGGTCGAAGGCATGTTCGGCATCAATGAATGCCGCAATGCCACCCATCTTCTGTGCCTCGGCTATCGCATGGATGGCCAGAGTGGTCTTGCCCGAACTTTCGGGACCGTAGATTTCTATAATTCTACCCTTGGGATAACCGCCCACGCCAAGAGCATGATCCAAGGTAATGGAACCTGTGGGTATCACCTCCAGTTCCTCCACCTTCTGTTCGCCCATTCTCATTATACTGCCCTTGCCGAAGTCTTTCTCTATCTTGCCCAGCGCGGCTTCCAGAGCCTTCAGTTTCGCGGCTTTCTCGTCCAGTACTACTGGTTGCTTTTCTTTTGCCATGTATTTATTTGTCCGTAATTGCTTGTTGTAGTGTAGTTTAGAGTCATTTTACCCCTGCTGAGATTCCGATATTTGTCCGTTCACGGGAGAATGTCCACAAATACTCAATTCTAGCGAGGCAGTTTTATGCCCGTCCGCACTCATGGTTAATAGGGGATTAGAGTTCCAGGTCGCCGTCGTGAATCTCGTGCCAGGGCAGACCGTGCTTGTTCAGTTCGTCCATGAAAGGATCGGGATCGAACTCTTCCACGTTGTGCACACCGGGCTTGCTCCAGATGCCCTTGAGGAACATCATGGCGCCAATCATGGCCGGAACGCCGGTGGTGTAACTTACACCCTGCATGCCAGTCTCTTCGTAGGCAGCCTGATGGGAGCAGTTGTTGTAGACGTAGTATGTATGCTCCTGTCCATCCTTGCCTATACCACGGATGCGGCAACCGATGGAAGTCTCTCCGTCGTAGTTCTGGCCGAGGTCCTGAGGATTGGGCAGAACAGCCTTGAGGAACTGCAGGGGAACAATCTTCACCACCTCTTCGCCTGTGCCGTCGGCCTTGGGAGCCTTGTACTCCACCTCGTCGATGCGGGCCATGCCGATGTTCTGGATTACGTCCAGATAGTTAAGGTACTGCTGGCCGAAGGTCATCCAGAAGCGTGCACGCTTGATGGTGGGGAAGTTGATTACCAAAGACTCTATCTCCTCGTGGTGCAGCAGATAACTCTCCTTGGGACCTATGCCGGGATATGTCAGTGGCTGATGAATCTCCATAGGTTCTGTCTCTATGTACTTGCCGTTCTCATAGTACAGACCCTTCTGGGTAATCTCGCGGATATTGATTTCGGGGTTGAAGTTGGTGGCAAAAGCCTTGTGGTGGTTGCCTGCATTACAGTCCACGATGTCCAGATAGTGCATCTCCTTGAAATGATGCTTGGCGGCATAGGCGGTGTAGATGCTTGTCACTCCGGGGTCGAAACCGCAACCCAGGATGGCACAGAGTCCGGCCTGCTCGAAGCGCTCGCGATAAGCCCACTGCCATGAGTATTCGAAGTGAGCCTCATCCTTGGGCTCATAGTTGGCAGTGTCCAGATAGTTGCAACCGGTCTGCAGACAAGCCTCCATGATGGTGAGGTCCTGATAAGGCAGGGCCAGGTTCATCACTATCTCGGGCTTGTACTCGGAGAGCAGGGCAACGAGTTCCTCCACGCTGTCGGCATCCACCTGGGCGGTAGTAACGTTGGTGCCGTATTTCTTATTGAGCACATCTGCCAGCGCATCGCACTTTGCCTTTGTACGGCTGGCAATCTTTATCTCAGTGAACACATCCTTGTTCTGGCATACCTTGTGAGCGGCAACTGTAGCAACGCCACCGGCGCCGATAATAAGAACTTTTCCCATATTGTATTTCTGTTTATTTCCGACTACAAAACTACAAAAAAAAGAGCAAATCCACAAAGATTCACCCTCATATTTGCCATAGACAAGGCATAATCACTCCGGAATATACCTGTCTATTATTATATATAATGTATAGCGAGTCTATACGCCTGAACAGACAATCATAATTGCGTCCTTGCAAAACGCTTCATTCCCCCAGTTCTTCCTGCAGTGTCTCCCACCCTGCCCTATCCTGCCACCACACATACAAGGTCTTGTAGCGATGCTCCGGGAGGCGCCTTGTACCCAGGGATATACGTGCGTAGGGCGATGACCATTCGTCCAAGGCCTTCTCGCGACGGTAGTCCCATTTGGAGTATTTGCGCTTCAGCTGCTTCTTTATCTGCCGGTACTTTAGCATGCGTGCAATCTCGTTTTCCATAAATTCGGAGAAGGAGACGCTTACCTGATGTACAGTATGGCTCTTTGGGGTGGCATGCACCTCTATGATACATTGCACCCCGTCGAACATACCGGTTAGGGAGGCTGTCGCTTCCGACATAGTCTGCACCTCATAACCTTTGTCCTCCAGGCTGTCTACAAAGGTTTCAAGGTCGCCCCCAAGTGGAAGGCCGAGGAAGACGGCATGAGACTCGCTTTGAGAATATGCCGGTAACATGTAATACAGCGAGATGCATAGGAATAATGTCAATATTCGGTTCATTGCTTATAGTAACAAAAAATCATTCATACCCCTCCGTCGCTATGCGACACCTCCCCTATCTCAGGGGAGGAAAGCAGCCAAGCAATCCACGGTCCAGTAATGTCTTTCATGCCAGGAGTATGTCTTGTTATCAAAAACATTCCGTCCGAAGTGCACTTCGGACGGAATAGTTATCTTCGGGGTTCACACCCTTGTTGCAATCATGTCATTACTTGGACACCTTCTTCTGTCCGTTCTGGATATAGACCTGACCGGCAGGAGTTTCGGGCAGACGGCGGCCACTGAGGTCGTAGATGGAATCCTCACCCTTACCAGTACCTGCAGCTGCTACAGAGGAAATGCCTGTAGTTGTGGTGAAGTCGATCTCTACTATGTCATCCTTTACGCAAGGAATCTCGGCAATGCCGTTCTCGTCAACAGTGACAGGTACTTCCACTCCATTAACCTTCACGCTTGCCTCGTCCAATGCCATGGCACCCTTGGCACAACGTACCTTCAGGGGAGCACTGGCATGGCTCTGGATGCGTACAGCCTGACACTTGCCTGCAGACCAGTTGAAGTCTACGGTAAAGTTGCCGATGGCCTTCATACCCTTCACGTTGCCCTGCTTGTTCCATACGGTGGGTACGGCAGGCATGATGTTGATGTAACCGTGTGCACTCTGCATAAGCATCTCGGCAATACCAGAGCATACACCGAAGTTACCGTCAATCTGGAAGGGAGCGTGGCTGTCGAACAGATTGTAGTAGATACCGCCTGCACCGGCATTTGTACCATAGTCGGTAGAGTGCTTCAGAGCATTCTTGATGATGATGTGTGCGTGGTCGCCATCCTGGGCACGTGCCCACAGGTTAACCTTCCAACCCATTGACCAACCTGTAGCAGCGTCGCCACGGAGTTTCAGAGAGTTGACTGCAGGAGTGAAGTATTCGCTCTCGGGAGTAATCTGGTCCATGGGGAAGAGAGCCATCATGTGAGACATGTGGCGGTGGCCCTTGTCTGTACTGATGTCAAACGGACTGTACTTCCACTCGCGGAGCAACTTCTCGCCGGTCTTCACACCATTATAGGTTGCACCCCAACTGCCGGTATAGGTCTCTGTATGCAGACCCTTATCGGTCTTTTCGAGGTAGAGGTTCAGTTTAGCAACGTCCTCGGTGGTAAGACCTGTGTTCTCCACGCCAAGGATACCGATAGCTTCGCTCAGGTTCTGGAACAGATAGTAAATCATCTGCTGGGCATGAGCGGTACCGTCCTCGGTCTGGTTGTCGTGCTGCTCAGCACTGAACTCGTTTGGAGCAACGAATGTTCCATCGGGATCAAACTTGTATGCAGGAGTATAGTTACGTACACGTTCCTGTTCGTCCTGTGTGCTGTCGAAACCACGGTCCTCAATCAAGCGGTGGAACCAGAACTGTGCGCAATCCCACATTACGGGGAAGGCCTTGGCCAGGAACTCCTTGTCCTGAGTGTAACGCCAGTGGGTCCACAGGTGGCTGGTGTACCATACGTTGGCAACGAGATAGTTGTCGCCCCATGTGCTCATGCTATTGTAGAGAGATGTCTCTGTAAGTACGCTCCAACCATAACCATTGTTATAGCGGGTGCCCACTTCCTTCCAACCGGCACTGTTTGCACCACGAATGATGAAGTTGACGAAAGGCTTGTGCAGGTCAGAGAGGTTGGTAATCTCTGTGGGCCAGTAGTTCATCTGGATGTTGATGTTGGTGTGGATGTCGGAGTTCCAGGGAGAGTTGGCACCGCGATCGTTCCAGATACCCTGCAGGTTGTTGGGGGCAGCAATGGGCTTGCGGTTTGAACTGATAGCCAGGTAACGTCCATAGTGGAAGTACAACTGCTCCAAGAACAGGTGGTCGTTGGCAGTGCTTGTA
>JAFVTT010000013.1 GCA_017503065.1 Bacteroidaceae bacterium
GACAAGTCGCTGAAAGACCATACCCTGCTACAGGCCATTTGCCGTACAAACCGTAAATTCCCGAACAAGACTTTCGGACGCATCGTGGATTATTTCGGGGTGTTTGATGATGCAGCCAAGGCATTGGAATTTGACGAAGAGGTGATGAAGAAGGTAATAACCAACCTCAGTTCGCAATTGGAAGAACTGCCACGAATCATGGCCAATAATTTGGCCCACTTTGAAGGAGTGGACAGAACCGTTGAGGGCTTTGACGGATTGCAAGCGGCACAGGATGCCATCAATACCAATGAGAAGCGTGATGCCTTTGCCAGTGATTATCGCCAGTTGGCCAACATTTGGGAATCGTTGTCGCCCGACCCGGCATTGGAGCCTTATCGCACAGACTACAAATGGTTGTCGAATGTCTATCAATCGGTGAAACCGTCCGGACCCGATTCTTTGGGTAAGTTGTTGTGGTTGTCATTGGGGGCTCAGACCAAGAAAATCATGTACGACAACATCCATGTGGGTGGCATACATACCGATATGGAAGAAGTTGTATTGGATGAAACAATGGTGGCATCGCTCATGGCATCGAAAGACCCCAAAGCGGCCAAGAAGATAGAAAAGGAACTGATCAAGCGTTTTAAGAAATATACCAATCAACCTAAGTTCGTGGAACTGAGCAAACGCCTGGAAGCACTTCGTGACAAGGCTGAGCAGGGATTGATATCGAGTATCGAATTCATCAAAGAGCTGTGTCAGATAGCCCGTGAAACCATCCAAGCCGAGAAACAGGAAGAACACATCGAGGTTCGTAAGACGGGTAAGGAGGCGTTGACTGAGTTATTCTTGGAACTGCGTACGGATGATACGCCTGCTGTAGTGGGCAGAATCGTGGCAGACATTGACAGCATTGTCAAGATAGTACGCTTCCCTGGTTGGCAAACCACCAATGCTGGAGAACGCGAAGTGCAGATAGCTTTGCGAAAAACATTGTTGAAATACAAACTTCATAAGGAGGAAGTCTTGTTCAATAAGGCCTATATGTATATTCGGGAATATTACTAGTATATCAACCCAATAATGTAATTAACGTGAGTTCGACGAATTATAACTGCTTACAAATTTGGTGATTAGCGAAAATTGTTGTAACTTTATAGTGCTAAAATACAAAGTGTTACAAACAATAATCGCTATGCTCACCGAAGACAAAGTTTTTCACTTCATTCAAGGAAACTTCAGAATTATTTTTTATTGCAGATGAATTTTGCAAGTTTTTTGACAGAATGATGGCCAGATATACGCTAAAGAACACAGGGAAGCGTTCCTATCATCGAGAATCAGCCCTCTCAAAGGCTGAAATCATACTTATCCATCGGTAATGGTATAATTTACCGTCGGTAATGATGAAAATTATCATCAGTGACGGTACGTACCGCCACCGGGGAATAGAAATATGATTTTGGGGAGAACGAGTCAGAGACTCGCCACAATAGCCTGAGACCATAGCGCGTTATTACCGCCATTCTCCCTTGTAGCCGATACGGTCGGCATAGGAAGGGGAAAGGTTTATGTATGCACCTCCGTCGGGGTATACTTCAAGTCTGAAGTCGTATGTAGTGGTGGAGTTCTTGCATGTGAAGCGTATTATCGTTTTGCCCCTTTTGCCGGGTTTTACGCTCTTGTCCGCTACGGGGAGTTTGAAGTTGAGACCGTCCGTGTTTCCGTATGTTGGACGATACGCCTGACCCATGTAGGGGAGGTGTGATATGACGGTGTCGCCCTTCAGACAGAGGGAGAAATCGGTAACGGCACGTGTGGAGTAGCGCTGTGGCATCATGTAGTTTACTTCTATGCAGATGTTTTCCGGGTCGGCCTTCAGCGTGTCCTGCTGAGCCATGGCCATGGATGGCATGATGATAGCGAAGAGCAGTGCAGATGCGGTATGTCTCATAACGTTTTTCCCTTTATGTGTGTTTGTCTGTTGTTTTGGTCATGCGTTGCCCTGTGTTTCTCCCTTTTTGATGATGAGATTGAAGTCGTTGCCAAAGTCATCCAGATAGTATTCCGTAAACGATGTGTCTTGCAGACGGTGGATGTGTATGTTTGAACCATGCTTCAAGGCAAACAGATCTCCAGTCCTGACATCCAAGGCAATGCCCTTTTCTTTGCAACGTATGCATTTATCGTTGACAAAGGTTTCCAGATTAAGGTATCCCGTTATGAATGCCTTGTAGTTATGGACATTTATCCGGTATTTCCTGGCTCCGGCAATGGGGTTGGCTGTGTATTGGGCCAGCAGGCGCTGGTACATCATCCTCACTACTTCGTCCTTATTGAAATAGCATGTATTCAAATCCAACTTCATGCCATCACCCTTTTTTATAGACAATATTTCCCTCTGGCTTTTGCCTATGCGTTCGGTATAGGTTCTGGCCGAGACAATGTCTGTGAATTGCAGGTCCACGATGTATTTGCGTGGGCAGAAATTAAAGTTGTATCCTTCGTAGTGCAATGAGGTGTCGTTGTATTGTAATTTCCCCTTAATGTCAACTAAAATAGAGCGTATGATGAAGTATGCAGGTATGATGCCAAGAACTCCAAATACAATGACAATTGTCCAATCTGCATCGTCTGAATATGGTTCTGTTATCAAACAGGTGACATCCGGCCAAATTAGGTATATAGTATAGAGTATAACGGCGAGCCACATCAGTATCTCAAAATAACTGGATATGCCGCACCCTATTGCACTCCACTTTTCTTTGCCGCAACTCTTTTCCGTTTTGCTGTAGTTGTTCATTTGGCGTACATGTTGTTTCAGATCTATACTATCTCACCGCCTCCGGAGTCCAGTTCTTCAGGAAGCGCAGCACCTTGGCCTGGTCATACGAATTGCCCGACTCCAGGAAACTGCTGTCCTGGATGTGCAGCACCTTGCCCGTGGGGCTGAGCACCACCAGCACGGGATAACCGAAACGGCCGGCATTGTCCAGACGCTTCTGCAAGGGTGCTGCTGCCTCGTATTGTGGTGTGCCACGGCGTGGTATGTTCACGTGGATGTACTCGTAGTTCTTGTCGATGGTTGCCTTTATGTCTGCATCCTTGGTGATGAAGTCCGCAAACCTCAGGCACCAGATGCACCAGTTGCTGCCCAGTTGCACGATGACGTGTTTCTTCCCCTTGGCGGCCTTGGCCACGGCCTGGTCAATCTGTGCGATGGGGTCGACTTTCTCGTCGTAAACCTTGGGAAGTTGTGTCTGTGCCTTCATGCCGATGGATGCAAGGGCAAGGAAGAGGATGAGAATGGTCTTTTTCATGTCTGTATGTATTTATTTGTTGTTTGTCGTATTCATAGTTTTCTTATTGCCTCCAGATAGTTCTTCATGTTGCCAGCCTTCATTATCTTTTTCCATGTCTTGCGTTCCAGTTGGCTCTCCTGATATTCCCAGAAGGCATGTATGTGCAGGAGTATCTGCGAATCCACCTTGTACTTGCGCGTGCAATAGCCGAGCATGTCCTCGTGCATCTGCATCAGTATGGACATGCGTTCCCCATGCGGCATTTCCTTTCCCATGCGGCATTCTTGGGCCAGGGTGGGGAGCGCCAGAAGACCGCGACCCATCATTATGCCGTGAAGGTCGGGGTATCTTTCCGACAAGGAGGAGATTTGCTCCATACTTGTCACGTCTCCATTATATATAATAGGTAAGTGTATGTTTCCATACACTTCGTTGAAGGCATCCATGTCCACCTCGCCCTTGTACATCTGTTTGCCTATGCGCGGATGGACGGTAAGGTGTTTCAGGCAGGAGGAGTTCAGCATGTCGGAGAGTTCCCTCCATTCCTCTTTTTCTTCAAACCCCAAACGCATTTTGGCAGAGAAGCGCACTTCGGGTCTTCGTTCCATCTCCTTCAGCAGGGCGGACACGCGCGTTGGGTGAGGCAGTATGCCGCTTCCGCGCATCAGTTTTGTCTGCATGGGAGCGGGGCATCCCATGTTCAGGTCCATCTCCCCGTATCCCAGTTCCTGTATGGCATCTGCCAGGCGATTTAACTCGTCCGTATCTGAACAGATGATTTGCGGAACGAGGTGCAGCCCTTCGTTGTTCTCAGGAAGGATATCCTTGATGTCCTTGTCGCGTATGCCACCCTTCTCCCATCTGATAAAGGGAGAATAATATGTCTGCACACCACCGCAATGTCGGGCATGAATCCTTCTGTACTCAAAATCCGTGTATCCCTGCAAAGGGGCAAAGTGTATCTCCATGCTTTTATTTTATCTATGCAAAGATAGGATTAAGTGTGCATAATGCAAAATAAATGCATGAAACTTTGTCTGATTCCTCTTTTCTTTGTAAATTAGCAGTGTCAAAGACGCATAAATCATTACTATGAGAAGGCTTTTAGTCCTCTTTTTAATCATGAAGAGTGCCATGTTTGCCTATGCACAGGACAGTGGCAGTATGTGGTCTACATTGCAGGATAATGCCGATATGGCACGACGTATGGGATACCAGCCATATCGTGTGGATTCGGCACAGACAAAGACCCTCGGCATAGAGTTGGAGGCGCTGGCTTTCTTCAAGGACAATGAGTTTGACGGCAATGTGCAGAAGGGATATTCCCTGCCCGGCGTGCGCCTCCAACCACGTCTCACATACACTCCCATTGACGAAATAAAACTGGAACTCGGACTTCATGCCACCATATATTCCGGAGCCAACAAGTATCCGTGCTATGTCTTTCACGACATAGCCAAATGGAAGGGTGACCAGTATCAGTCGGGAGCACATCTTTTGCCCTTTTTCCGTGCCACGGCTCGTTTCAAGGCTATCACCCTTGCCGTAGGACACATCTACGGAGGTGCTACACACGGACTCATAGAACCACTGTACAATCCCGAACTCATCCTGACGGACGACCCCGAGATGGGTTTCCAGATGATTGTGGACACCAAGCGCTGGCACTCCGACCTGTGGATGAACTGGCAAAGTTATATCTTTGAGGAATCCTCCCATCAGGAGGCATTTACCGTGGGATGGACGCAGAGCATCAACGTGTGGAAACGCAGCAGGGAGGGCAAGACGCATGCCCTCAACATCCCCATCCAACTGACCGTCCAGCATAGGGGAGGTGAACAGGACAATACCCATTTGGGCGTGCAGACGATAGCCAACGGGGCGCTGGGACTGGCATACGACTATCAGGCACCTGCCAACCGCATCCTCACCGGCATCCAGGCGGAGGCCACGGCCCTGTATTGCCTTCAGCAGAGCGGCAGTCTGTGGCCCTTCAAGAACGGTCCTGCCCTTTGGGTGAAGGCCAGCGTGGACTTCATCCGCGACCTCCGCGTTACGGCAGGCTTCTTCTCTGCCAAGGACTTTTGTTCCCTTTACGGCAGCCAGTATTTCGGCACCCTCAGCACCAAGCATGCGGGAGGGCGTTTCAGCAGCATGAACACTGGCCTGCTGGGTGTGGAGTACTCGCGCACTTTTGCCAAGGCATACACCGTAGGAGCCCACCTCAAGGCCTATCTTTGCAAGACCGGCACGCTTATGCTCCCTGCTGACGACGCGCATCCCCAGCCCTACACCATACCCGGAGAGTTCCGCACTCCGTTCAGTTTCGGAGTCTATTTCCGTTGCTCTCCCACCTTCGTTCTGAAACGTTTCGGCGTTGCCAAAGACAAATAGATGTTACACCTGATAAAATTCATTCACCATGCTGAACATTGAAAAATTCATGACCTCTCTGGAGGCCAAGCATCCTGGAGAACGAGAGTATCTCCAAGCAGTACGCGAAGTGCTTGTCAGTATTGAAGATGTTTACAACCAGCATCCCGAATGGGAGCGCACCTCTCTGCTCGAACGCCTTGTCGAGCCCGAGCGCATCATCACATTCCGCGTTCCCTGGGTGGACGATAAGGGCAAGGTGCAGGTCAATCTGGGTTATCGTGTCCAGTATAACAGCGCTATTGGCCCCTATAAGGGAGGACTTCGCTTCCATGCCAGCGTAAACCTCAGCATCCTCAAGTTCCTGGGATTTGAGCAGACCTTCAAGAATGCCCTCACAACATTGCCCATGGGTGGAGGCAAGGGCGGCAGCGACTTCTCCCCCCGAGGCAAGAGCGATGGCGAGATAATGCGCTTCTGCCAGTCCTTCATGAGCGAACTTTTCCGCCACATAGGTCCCGAAATAGACATCCCCGCTGGCGACATCGGTGTGGGAGCCAGGGAAATTGGTTATCTCTTCGGTCAGTACAAGCGTCTGACACGCGACTTCAGCGGAGTCCTCACGGGCAAGGGCCTTGACTACGGAGGTTCTCTCGTACGTCCGGAGGCAACAGGTTTCGGCGGCCTCTACTTCGTGCGCGAAATGCTCCAGCGTGCCGGCCACTCCATTGAGGGCAAGACCGTGGCCATCAGCGGATTCGGCAATGTGGCATGGGGCGCAGCCACCAAGGCAACGCAGATGGGTGCCAAGGTAGTTACCATCAGCGGTCCCGACGGCTATGTCTACGACCCCGAAGGCATCAGTGGTGAGAAGATTGACTTCATGCTCGACCTCCGTGCCAGCGGCAACGACATTGTACAGCCTTATGCCGAGAAATACCCCTCTGCCACATTCTTCCCCAGCCGTCGTCCATGGGAGCAGAAAGTGGATATTGCCCTGCCATGCGCCACACAGAACGAACTCAACGGCGAGGATGCCAAGAACCTCACCGACAACGGCGTGCTCTGTGTGGGTGAAATCTCCAACATGGGATGCACTCCCGAGGCCATCGACCATTTCCTGGAACTCCAGACCCTTTATGCACCCGGCAAGGCTGTTAATGCCGGCGGTGTGGCCACCAGTTGCCTGGAAATGAGCCAGAATGCAGCCCACATCGTATGGAGTGCAGAAGACGTGGACAAGCGCCTGCACGAAATCATGCACAGCATCCACACCCAGTGTGTCCGCTATGGCGAGCGCGAGAACGGCACCGTCAACTATGTCCGTGGCGCCAACGTGGCCGGCTTCATGAAGGTGGCCCGTGCCATGATGGCCCAGGGAGTGGTATAGTGCAAAACGGGATTGCATTAACCCCAAATCGGTAATTAGACTGTTACGCGCTAACAAAGGAAACTATTACCATCATAGTTCCAATGACCGATTTTGGTTAAACAAAGCAATGGGGGGTGTTCAAACACCCCCCATTGCTATACATTATTTATATACGCAAGTGATTTAAAAGTTCTGACGGAAATGAATCATCTTCAATGCTGTTATTGCACATTCATCACCCTTGTTACCCAAGGCTCCACCACATCTGTCGAGAGCCTGCTGCATGGTGTTGCAGGTGAGAAGACCATAGATGACGGGGACCTCGGCCTGGCGGTTCAGTTCTGCAAGTCCCTGGGTTGTACCCTGGCAGATGTAGTCGAAATGGGGGGTATCGCCACGGATAACGCAACCTATTGCGATGACTGCATCTACGGTTGTGTCCTCAATCATGACCGCAGAACCGTAAACCAGTTCAAAACTGCCGGGGACGGTCTTCACGATGATATCGTCCTTGTCCACGCCATGTTTCAGCAAAGTGTTGTATGCACCCTCAAGAAGGGCACCAGTCACCTCTTCATTCCATTCGCTGACTACGATACCTATCTGCCAGCCATTACCGTCGGGCACGGTGGCAGGGTCGTAACTGCTCAGATTATGCAATGCACTTGCCATATCGGATGAAATGTCGCTTAATTACTTTAATCGTTCGATGTACTTGTCTATATCCTGACGCTGCATGCTTTGGGGATATTCGTTCTTGATTGTCTCGTAGCACTCCAAAGCCTCTGCCTTGTTGCCCAGTGACTCGTAGATCTGACCTGCCTGCAGGTAGAAAAGAGGAGAGAGAGTGGTGCTGTTGGCACGCTTGGCGGCCTTCAGCAGAGTGGCTACGGCCTTCTCGTTCTGACCTAACTGCGCATAACTGTTGCCCAATGCACCAAGAGCAGCGTTGCTGACCATCATGTCATCGCACAAATCATAGTCCTCGAGGTATTTTACGGCTTCCTCGGCTCTGTCGGTATGCGCATAGCAAAGACCGGCATAGAGACGTGCAATGTTGCCACTGGGAGTGCCACCGTACTGCTCGATGATCTGCAGGAAACCAATGTTGGTACCATCACCGTTGAGCGCCTGCTCATACATACCCTGCTGGAAGTGCTGCTGGGCAACGGCAATGTTGTCTGCTGCATTTGCTTTGTTGGGTTGGATGTAGAACTGGTTTACCAACAAACAAATGATGATAACAGCAAGTACGCCACCGATGGCGCTTGCAATTGTCTTGAAATGCTTCTCGATGAAACTGGTGCCCGCCTTGATTGTCTCGTCAATCTCGTTCACGGGAGCTGCGTTGTTCTTTTTGCTCATAATGTTTATATATTCTTGTTTTTACTGATTCGTATTTCGGCAATTCAAGGTGCAAAGATAATGTTTTTCCCCAACATGACGAAATTTGCATGACGATATTTTGGCAATACAGTCGTTTTTGCATAATTTTGCAAGTGATATGACACTGAAACATCTGTCCATACTGAACTACAAGAACATTGCCGAGGCAGAACTGGATTTCTCGCCAGGGTTGAATTGTATCATTGGCAGCAATGGCGAAGGCAAGACGAATATGCTGGACGGCATACGCTTCCTGTCGCTGTGCAAAAGCCTCGGAGTCACCCAGGACTCGTTGTGCATACGTCACGACGAGGATTTCTTCATGCTTAAGGGCATGTATGAACGCGAAGACGAGACGCTGGAGGAGATACACTGCTCGCTGAAGCGCGGACAAAAGAAGATTATGCGCCGACAAGGCAAGCCCTACAAGCGTCTGGCAGAGCATATAGGCCTGATACCCATTGTGCTGGTTTCTCCCTCGGACGGCATGCTGATAGCCGGAGGAAGCGAAGAGCGGAGACGCTTCATGGACGTGGTAATCTCGCAGATGGACCTGCAATATCTGGATGCACTGACCCGATACAACAAGGCCCTGCAACAGCGCAATGCCCTGCTAAAAGCAGAGCCTCCATGCGATACGGAAATGCTCTCGCTATGGGAAGAGCAGATGGCCAAAGAGGGCGAGTTCGTATACAACCGAAGGCAGGAATACATTGAGCGATTCACACCGATTTTCCAACGCTACTACGACCTCATAGCGCAGGAACATGAAAAAGTAACACTCTCGTACACAAGCCATTGCCAAAGAGGACCTCTACTAAAGGTTATACAGCAAGACCGCCATAAGGATTTGGCCATAGGATACTCCCTGCACGGCATACACCGCGACGATCTGGAGATGATGATAAACGGATACCCCATACGGCGCGAAGGAAGCCAGGGACAGAACAAGACCATGCTGGTGGCACTGAAACTGGCACAATACGATTTTCTGCACCATACGGGTAGCGGCACAAGGCCCATACTCCTGCTGGACGACATCTTCGACCGCCTGGACGCGCAACGCGTAGAACGCATCGTAGCACTGGTGGGCGGAGACTCCTTCGGACAGACCTTCATCACCGACACAAACCGTGACCACCTGGACAAGATACTGAGCATGACCTCGCAGGACTACAAACTGTTCCATTGCGAAAACGGATGCTTTCACGAAATAAACCGCAGATAATGGAAAGGCACAAAAGCGTACCCATAACCAACCTCCTGGACGCCTGGCTGCGACAGGAAGGACTGGAGACTCCCCTACTCCAGCACCGGATGATAAAAGGATGGCCGGAGGTGATGGGAAGCACCGTGGCTCAATACACAGGTGACATCAGAATCTATGGCAACGTGCTAAGAGTGCAGATAAAGAGTCCGGCACTGAGACAGAACCTGCTGATGATGCGCACCGAAATTGCGCGGAAAATGAACGATTACGTGAAAGCACAAGTCATACAGGAAGTGACCTTCTACTGAGCATCAGCACACAATCTCCACCAAATCCCAATCGCTCATCAGCATTATGATGACAATAGCCTTTATCTTGAACAATGCTTTGCCGCTTTTGAGGGTGCACAGGATCCCATTGTAACTGAAAAGCGATGAAACTGGTGACACAAAGACGGCATCATTAGCGCGTAACAACCTATTGACCGATTTTGGCTTGTACACTCGGCAGGTAACCTAATATACGCTAAAAAGGAACTTTCACTTTAAGCTTCAGAAAAAAGTTCATTTGAAGTTTGCCCTGGCAAGGTGTGAAATAAAGTCCAACTGATTAAAGGGTAGACTAACATTCTAGCTTATATCGTTAAGGGCGTTTATAACTTACCGTTCCGGTCCCCTTCTCATTTACTTCTTGTGTGTCATAATGTCGAGGACCATGCGGTCGGTTTCCTGCATGCCCTTGGCACCTACGAGGGTGAGGTTGCGGATGCAACGGTCCACATCATCTTCGATGAGGCCTTCCACGTTGGTAACGAACTTGTTCTGTATGGCAAGCATGGCGCTCAGTACGGCAGTTGAGACTCCGCTGGACACTTTCAGGGCACAACTGGGTTTGGCACCATCGCACACCATGCCGGCAAGGTTGGCAATCATATTCTTCACACTATACGCCACCTGCTCGTAGCAACCTCCCATCAGGTAGGTGATGCCGCAGCTGCTTCCCGTACTTGCCACCACGCAACCACAAAGGGCACTGAGGCGGCCAAGGCTCTGCTTTATGTATATGGCGGTGAGATGACTGAGCACGAGGGCACGGGTGAGTTCCTCTTCTGTATTGTGGTTTTCACGGGCAAAGACGACAACGGGTAGCGTGGCGGCTATACCCTGGTTTCCGCTTCCGCTATTGCTCATTACCGGAATCATGGCACCTGCCATACGTGCATCGCAGGCGCTGCTTGTAACCGAGAGGATATGGCTGAATATACTGTCGCCCATGATACCCTTTCCGAGGGGGCGAGACAGAGTCTTGCCAAGTTCGTGGCCGTAGTTGCCTTTCAAGGCTTCCTGGGCAGCATTCTCGTTGAGGATACGTGCCTCGTTGATGAAATCCAATTTCTCCAAAGGTGTCTGTGTGGCAAAGTCAAAAACCTGACGGAGAGTAAGGTCACATACGGAATCTCCCTCGGAAGCACAATGCAAGGACGAGCGGTTGTCCAGCATGACGTTGTTGTCACAACACAAATACACCAGACGTGTGTGTTCGTGCGCTATGATGGCCTCGGAACGGCGGTTGCCCTTCTTGCATACGACATCCACATAAAGTTTGTCGCAAGCGCCCTTGTCAAGAGTAATGTTTATGCGTCCTCCGTCTATGATTATTTTGCCACGCTCCACCGCCTCAGGTGTACAATCATGGAGGACCTCCAGTTGGTAACTGCTCTTTCCGATGAGCGCACCCAGGGCTATGGCAATGGGCAAGCCCACCATACCCGTACCGGGGATACCAACACCCATAGCGTTCTTGAGCACATTGGCGCTTAGACCGACCTGAATGTATTCCGGTTCTTCTCCCAATGCCTCAGTGGCATGAGCCACACAGAGAGCCACGCACATAGGTTCGGTACAACCTATGGCCGGTATTACTTCGTGCTTGATAAGGTCAAGGATTTCGTCTTGTGTCATTTCAGGTATTTGTTTGGATTGTCAAAAGAATATTCGTTGGTATAGGATTGCATCGGCATAATTTCCTTCATGGCAGAGCCATTGCGGCAGTATGGCCGTTTCCTTGAATGAGGAGTGCAGGAACAGATTGCGTGCCCGTACGTTGTCCGATGCCACTATGGCATAAAGTTGGTGCAGACCCTGTTGCCGGGCATACAGGGAAGCCTCCACCAGGGCCTCGCGTGCTATGCCGCGACCTTGTGCTTCGGGCAGGAGCACTATTCCCACTTGTGCACGACGGTGTGAGGTATCCAGGTCGGTAATGTCCAGAAAACCGCATGGTGTGCCCGTAGAGGCGTCCATTATGGTCATGCGCACCTGAGAATCGCGGAACAGGTCTCCCCTGCTCTCCTCTATATACCGCCTTAGGGCATAACGGGAAAGGGGTACAGTGGTGGAACTGTACCTACATACCAAGGGGTCGTTCTCCACGATGTACATCAGATCCAGGTCCTCGGGTTCTATGGCGCGCAGATATCTCATTCTCTGTCTTTCTGCTTGTATGTAGCACGTGAAACGGCCTTGTACCTTAGCACATACACCACCACAATCATGCGCAGAAGCCAAAGGAGATTGTCACTGCCTGGGGTGCTCAAGTTCATGTAGTAGTCAATTACCACCCACAGGGCAGAGATGGCCAGAAGTACAAGTTGCGACATGAGCCTTTCCTTCAATATCGTGAAGGCCGATACCATCGATCCAAGGGAGAACAGTATCACCAACATGCGGAATATGTAAAGCACATTGGCATTCAGTTGCACCTCCATTCCCTTGTCGGCATTTATCTCGAAGGGGATGCACATCAGTATTACCCATACGGGGAGGGCGAAATAAAGTATCTTCAGGTTCTTCATAATCTATATAAATTATCGTTTGGTGGACAGGGGGGACTACACGGAGAATGGTGTTCTTCCTGCCAGGGCACGTCCCAGGGTAGCCTCATCGGTATGCTGAAGTTCGTCGTTCTGCGCCACTCCTCGTGCAATAACCGTGATTCGGGGCAAAGAGATGGTCACATCGTCAAAGTCACCATCACCTGAACTATTACTTTGTGTCAACTGGGAAAGACGTCTGTATATGAAGTAATTGGTAGTATCACCTTCCATCGTAGGACTCAGTGCAAGGATTACCTCCCTGATGCCTCCTGCTGCTACTCTTTCCACCAGGCTCTGTATGTGCAGATTGCTGGGACCTATGCCATCCATGGGGCTAATCACACCGCCTAGGACATGGTAAAGACCACGGTAAAGGCCGGTGGATTCTATGGCCATTACATCCTGTATGTTCTCCACCACGCAAAGCGTGGAGGCATCACGCTTGGGATTGGCGCATATCTCGCATATATCGGTGTCGGAGATGTTGTGGCACATGCGGCAATACTTCACCTCGTTGCGCAGGACGGATAGCGCCTCGGTCAGGGTGGATGTGACACGTGCATCCTGACGCAGGAGGTGCAGAACCAGGCGCAAGGCCGTCTTGCGGCCTATGCCGGGCAGACAGGAAACCTCGTCTACGGCCCTTTGCAGAAGATGTGAGGAGAAGTTCTGCGTCATAACGTACCCTTGCTCGACGGCAGATTAAAATGTTCGATATCTCTCTTCACGGCCATCTTCATGGCACGTGCAAATGCCTTGAAGATACCTTCTATCTTGTGGTGCTCGTTGGCTCCTTCTGCCTTGATGTTCAGATTCATGCGTGCACTGTCCGAGAGGCTTTTGAAGAAGTGCAGGAACATTTCCGTGGGCATCTCCCCCACCTTTTCCCTCTTGAACTCTGCATCCCACACCAGCCAAGGGCGTCCGCCAAAGTCCAGGCTCACCTGGCACAGGCAATCGTCCATGGGCAGGCTGTATCCATATCGTTCTATGCCACGCTTGTCACCAAGGGCCTTGGCAAGGCATTCGCCCAGGGCAAGGGCAGTGTCTTCTATAGTATGGTGTTCGTCTACGTGCAGGTCGCCACGGCATGTGATGTCGAGGTCTATGTTGCCATGACGGGCAATCTGCTCGAGCATGTGGTCGAAGAAACCAAGACCGGTGCTGATGTTGCTTTTTCCGTTCCCGTCAAGGCCGAGGCATACGTTTATGTCCGTTTCGTGGGTCTTGCGGCATACGGAAGCCCTACGGTCTCCGGCAAAGAGGATTTCCGCTATACGCTTCCAATCCATATCCTCACCTATTATAAGACTTTGGCAACCAAGGTTCACGGCCAGTTTGGCATCCGTCTGACGGTCGCCTATCACATAGGAGTTGGCCATATCTACGTCCGGATTCTCCATGTATGATGTGAGCATGGCGGTACCAGGTTTGCGCGTAGGCAGATTCTCATGCGGGAAGGAGCGGTCTATGTGCTGGGCATCAAACTCGATACCCTCGCCCTTCAGTATGTCGAGCATCAGGTTGTGTGTAGGCCAGAAGTCATCCTCTGGATATGAATCCGTACCGAGACCGTCCTGGTTGCTGACAAGTACAAGCCTGTAGTCGGTATGACGGACAAGAAACGACAAAGCCCCTATTGCTCCGGGCATGAACTCGAACTTGGCATAGGAGTCTATCTGCTCGTCCTCAGGCTCTCGCAGGATAGTTCCGTCGCGATCTATGAATAGTATTCTCTGTTTCATGTCTTATCTCTTGTAACTTCTCAGCGCACCCAGCAACTCATTGTTCTCCTCCTTAGAGCCGATGGTTATGCGCAGGGCATTCTGGCAGAGGGTGACACGGTTGCGGTTACGCACTATGATGCCCTTGTCCACCAGATACTCGTATATGGCATCGGCATCCGTTACCTTCACAAGCAGGAAGTTGGCGGCCGAGGGATAAACCTGCTTCACCATGGGCAGTTCCATTAGGCATGGTATCATGTGCTTGCGCTCGTGACGTACTTCGTTTACCCAACGGTCAATCTTCAGCATGTCGGCAAGTAGTTCGCGTGCCTTCTCCTGTGTGAGCATATTCACGTTGTAGGGATACTTCACCTTGTTGAACAAGGCTATTATCTCCTCCGAGGCAAAGGCCATGCCCAGACGTATGCCTGCCGAAGCCCAGGCCTTGGAGAATGTGTTCAGCACTATCATCCTGGGGAAATGCTCCAAATAGGAGCGCATGGGCTTTAGTTCGGAGAAGTCGCCGTATGCCTCGTCCACCACCACAATTCCCTTGAACTCGGAAAGGAGTTTCTGCATCTCCCTGCGGTCCATATCGTTGCCGGTGGGGTTGTTGGGAGAGCATATCCATACCACCTTTGTGTGCTCGTCGCAGGCCTGAAGCAAAGCATCAGCAGACATGGCGTAATCGTCTGACAGACTGACTGCCCTGTACTCCACGTCATTTATATCTGCGCACACCTTGTACATGCCGTAGGTGGGTTCTATGGCCACCACGTTGTCCACCCGTGGTTCGCAGAAGATGCGGTACACCAGGTCTATTGCCTCGTCGCTGCCGTTGCCCAGGAATATCTTTCCCGAGGGTACTCCCTTGATGGTGGAGATGTCTTTCTTGAGCGACTCCTGCAAGGGGTCGGGATAGCGGTTGTAGGGGGCGTTGTAGGCACTCTCGTTGGCATCCAGGAAGACGTGTGCATCACGTCCCTTGAACTCGTCCCTGGCACAGGAGTATGGTTTCAGTGCCTGTATGTTCTTTCTTACCAGATTCTCTAACATCTGCTCTTGCTTATGTGTATGGATGATATATGTTAACGGCCCTTCATTCTCAGTGTCATGGCATTTCGGTGCGCGTCCAGGCTTTCCGCCTCGGCCATCACCTCCACGGCGCGTCCTATGCTTTCTATGCCCTCGCGGGTAAGGTGCTGGAAAGTTATCTTGCGGCAGAAACTGTCCAGATTCACTCCGCTATAGGCCTTGGCGTATCCGCTTGTCGGCAAGGTATGGTTGGTGCCAGAGGCATAATCTCCGGCGCTCTCGCAACTATAATGTCCCAGGAACACGCTACCGGCATTCACCACCCTGTCAGCCCAATCAAGAGCCGTATCCATGGCCAGGATGAGGTGCTCTGGGGCATACTGGTTACAGATTTCAAACGCCTCTTCCATATCGTGAAGCACCACTATGCGGCTATGACCCAGGGAAGAACTTGCCATCTCCTTGCGGGGCAAGGCTTCCAGTTGCTTCTCAACCTCGGCAAGTACGGCACGTGCCACATCCTCGCTGTCGGTGAAAAGTATGCTTTGCGAGTCCATGCCGTGCTCTGCCTGACTGAGCATGTCGGCGGCAACATATTCGGGATGACAGGTCATGTCTGCCACGATGGCCACTTCAGAGGGACCGGCAGGCATGTCAATGGCCACATCGGTCATGCTCACCTGCTGCTTGGCACAGGTTACATACTGGTTGCCGGGACCGAATATCTTGCTCACCTTGGGTACTGTTTCCGTTCCATACGCCATTGCGCCGATGGCCTGCACGCCTCCGCACTTGTATATGCGGTTCACTCCGGCCACCTTGGCGGCATAGAGTATGGCTGGATGCAGTTTGCCTTGAGGCGAAGGGGGCGAGCACAGCACTATGTCGGCACAACCTGCTATCTTTGCCGGAGTGGCAAGCATCAGCACGGTGCTGAACAGGGGGGCTGTGCCTCCGGGTATGTAAAGCCCTACCTTCTCTATGGCCACAGACTTCTGCCAGCAATGCACGCCCGGGGCGGTTTCCACACAGACGGGCTGCATGCGCTGGGCCTCGTGGAAACGGTGTATGTTGGCATGGGCAAGATTGATGGATTGCTTCAGTTTCTCGCTTACAAGTGCCTCTGCTTCTTGCAGTTCCTCTTCGGTAACGGCCAGCGAGGAAAGTTCCGCTTTGTCAAACTTTGCCTCATAGCGCAGTACGGCATTGTCTCCCTCCATGCGCACATCATCGAGCACGGAGGCTACGGTTGCGCCCAAATCGGCGGCATCCTTGTGCGGACGACTGAGCAATGCCTGGTAGTCTTCCTTTCCGGGGTGTAGGATAACCTGTATCATATCGTTGTATGTTCCGCGTATGTGGTTACAGTATCATCTTTTCTATAGGCATGACCAGTATGCCTTGGGCACCCAGTTCCTTCAGACGAGAGATAATCTCCCAGAAGGACTTCTCGTCCACCACGGTGTGTATGCTGCTCCATCCATCTGTGGCAAGAGGCATGATGGTGGGAGACTTGGCACCGGGCAACACGGCCACAACATCCTGCACCTTGTCGGTGGGCACGTTCATCAGCACGTACTTCTTGTTCTCGGCAGCCTTAACGGCCTCTATGCGGAAGAGCAGTTCTTCCAGTATGGCACGCTTGCGGGGAGAGAGGTTGCGGTTGCCGATGAGCAGGGCTTCGCTCTTCATCACAACTTCCACCTCTGCCAGATTGTTGCTCACAAGGGTACTGCCGCTACTTACTATGTCGAATATGGCATCGCTCAGACCTATGCCCGGACTTATCTCTACCGAGCCGGTGATTACATGTATGTCGGCATTTATATGGTTTTCGTGCAGGAAACGGCGCAGGATATTCGGATATGAGGTGGCTATCTTCTTGCCTTGGAACCAGCCAATGCCCGTGTATTTTACTGCCTTGGGAATGGCCAAAGACATGCGGCACTTTGAGAAGCCCAGCGGACGAATTATCTCAGCCTGTTCCTGGCGTTCCTCGTACTCGTTTTTGCCTACAATACCCAGATCCGTCACACCGGTAGCCACACACTGTGGAATATCATCGTCGCGAAGGTACAATACCTCTATGGGGAAATCAGCACTCTGAACCAGCAACGTACGCTTGCTTGTACTGACCTTTATGCCGGCTTCTGCCAGCAACGACATTGTGTCCTCGAAGAGCCTTCCTTTAGATTGAACTGCAATTCTCAACATTCTATACGTTCATTTTATTTGTATGTTCACTTAACTTAGGTTGCAAAGGTACATAATTTTCCTTTAATCCCTACATTTTATCATCTATTATTCGGAAATGCTGATAAAAAAGCCTAACTTCGTGGCCGTAAACTAACACATCAAAACATTTCCACTAATGTATATAATAGGTATAGCCGGCGGCACCGGCAGTGGCAAGACCACCGTGGTGAAGAAGATCATGAAAGCGCTCGAGGGCGAGAATGTGGCGGTTATCCCACAGGATTCCTACTACAACGACAACACTCATCTGACGATGGAGGAACGCCGTAAAATCAACTATGACCACCCTGATGCCTTCGACTGGAATCTTCTGTGCCAACAACTTCACGAACTCCGTCAAGGCAAGGCCATCGAACAACCAACCTACGACTACATCACATCAAATCGCATGAAGGAAACCATACATGTAGAGCCGTGCGAAGTGATTATCATAGAGGGTATCATGGCACTATACCGCAAGGACCTGCGCGACTTGATGGACCTGAAGATATACGTTGACACCGACTCGGACGTGCGCCTTATCCGCAACATCCTGCGCGACACCGTGGAGAGGGGACGCACCACACAGATGGTAATCGACCGCTACCTGGAGGTACTCAAACCTATGCACGAAGAGTTCATCGAACCCACCAAGCGCTATGCAGACCTCATCATCCCCGAAGGTGGCGCCAACCGTCAGGCCATAGACATCATGGAAACCTATATCCGACACCGTCTGAAACCCTGACATTTGCAGGAATAATGAAAATTCACTACCTTTGTACTGAATTTGATAACACAAACATTAAGCATAGATTATGAGTTACGGATTATTGAAAGGCAAGAGAGGCGTTGTTTTCGGCGCACTGAACGAGCAGTCCATAGCGTGGAAGGTGGCGGTGAAGGCTGTTGAAGAAGGCGCAACAATCACCCTGTCAAATACAGCCATAGCTATCAGAATGGGACAGGTGAACGACCTGGCAAAGCAACTGAACTGCGAGGTGATACCTGCGGACGCCACCAGTTATGAGGACCTGCAGGAGGTGTTCCGCCGTTCGCAGGAAGTGCTCGGTGGCAAGATAGACTTCGTACTGCACTCCATAGGCATGTCGCCCAACGTGAGGAAGGGCCGTACATACGATGACCTTGATTACGGCATGTTAGGCAAGACGCTGGACATAAGCGCCATTTCCTTCCACAAGATGCTACAGGCAGCCAAGAAACAGGATGCCATTGCGGAATATGGTTCTGTTGTGGCACTGACCTACATGGCTGCACAGCGCACCATGTTCGGTTACAACGACATGGCCGACGCCAAGGCTCTGCTGGAATCCATAGCACGCAGTTTCGGCTACATCTACGGACGCGAGCATCATGTGCGCATCAACACTATATCCCAGTCGCCCACAATGACCACGGCAGGAAGTGGAGTGAAAGGTATGGACAGACTCTTTGACTTTGCCAACCGTATGTCCCCCCTGGGCAATGCCAGTGCCGACGAATGTGCCGACTACTGTATGGTGATGTTCTCCGACCTAACACGCAAGGTGACAATGCAGAACCTTTTCCACGACGGCGGCTTCTCCAGCATGGGCATGAGCCTGCGTGCCATGGCCACATATGAGAAGGGACTGGAGGAGTACATGGACGAGAACGGCAACATAATCTACGGATAAGAAGAACACCTGTTTCGCCCGAACGCACACAATACTGAAACTATGGCAGAGAAGAATACCTCCACCCCACCCCGAAAGACAGAGGACAACGGGGGGATCATGCTCATGCTTCTGATATTCATCCTGGCTGGTGCCTTTTCCTCCATAGCGCAGGAGATGGGATGTGTGGACAGTGTGGTAAACCTCACGTTGGCCATATTGCCGGGAAACTTCATCCTGGTGGGAATGTTCATAGCGGCATGTCTTGTGTCCCTGAGCATAGGTACCAGTTGCGGAACCATTGCGGCGTTGACACCCATTGCCGTGGGCATAGCCACGGCAACATCAGCCAATGTGCCCATGGCCACGGCAGTGGTGGTGGGAGGAAGCCTGTTCGGCGACAACCTGTCCTTCATCTCGGACACAACCATAATGGCCACCAAGACCCAGGGATGCAGGATGTCGGACAAATTCAAGGCCAACATCCTCATTGCCCTGCCGGCAGCACTTCTGACCGTGGTGGCATACATGTTTCTGGGCTATGGAATAGAATCGCAGACGGCACTGAATTTAGGCAATCCACTGAACATACTGCCCTATCTAGTAGTCTTTGTTCTTGCCTTGGCTGGCATGAATGTGATATGGGTGCTTATTATGGGCATCCTGACGGCTTCCGCTTTGGGATTTTTTGACGGAAGCATGGACATGGCATCCATCTGGGAAGCCACGCAAAAGGGTATACTGGGCATGCATGACCTGATTATCGTAACCATCCTGGCTGCCGTAATAATCGACCAGTTGCGCAAGCGCGGAGTCATTGACTGGCTGATAATGAATCTGGGGCGCATCGTTTCTTCGCGCCGTGGTGCAGAACTGAGCATTGCGGGTGCCGTGGTGGCGGTGGACATGCTCACGGCGAACAACACCATTGCCATTCTGGCCGTAGGTCCGGTGGCACGCAGTATCTCTTACCGATACGGCATAGAGGCTAAACGCTCTGCATCCATACTGGACACCATGTCGTGCTTTACACAGGGTATCATCCCATGGGGCGCACAACTGCTCATTGCCGCAGGTTTGGCCTCCATAAACCCGCTGGACATCATACCTTATTTATATTACCCGTACATTCTGGGTACCATCACCATCATTAACATCATCTTCCATAAGAAGAAGTAAAAGAACAATATTCCCATGAGAAGAACCAAGAAAAGCCTGCTACTTACATTCCTGTTTGCCATAGCGGTGTTCTCTCTTGCCTCATGCGTGCAGAAAGGCAAAGGCGGAAAGGAGGACAATAAAAAGGAGGAAACACCTCTTGTTACTGATTCCTTGCACATAAGCAAGAGTACGGACGATATCATCTCCGTAGACTATGACTTCCATTTCCTTAAACCGGGAAGTGTAGTGGCTGATAGCATAAATGCCAAGATTAACGAGCAATGTATTTCCGGCCGTCACGATGCCGACATACGCACTGACATCACCACTGCTCTGGCCAAGGAAATCGATGCGCTGAAGGCCGAGGTGACGGAATTCCATGACCCCGACGACGAGACATTCGGCGAAATCACGTACCACGTCGGCAGGAAGGGACGCTTCGTTGCTGATGCCGCAGACACGGTGATAGTGTACCACTACGCCATTGACATGTACACAGGCGGAGCACACGGTTCCTACGTACCGTTTACGCTGAACTTCTCCAAGCGTACTGGCCTTGCCATAAGTATCAGTGATGTGCTGGACACCGCACACGAACGGGCCATACTGGACATCATGCTGGCAAGACTCCTGAAGGACAACGACTGCTCCACACGCGAGGAACTTATAGAGAAGACGGGCATACTGGGTCTTGGGGACCTGTATCTGACAGAGAATTTCCACCTCGGCAAGGACAGCATCATCTTCTGCTTCGGACAATATGACATTGCCCCCTATTCCAGCGGAATTACATACATAAGCCTCAGTTACGACACACTGAAGCAATACCTGAAGACTAATTGACAAGAATCATGGAACTCATCAACAAATACTTCCCCAACATAACGGAAGAGCAGCGCCAGCGCTTTGCCGCACTCGATGCCCTCTATAGGGATTGGAATTCCAAAATCAACGTGATTTCACGTAAGGACATAGACAATCTCTACGAGCATCACATCCTGCACTCTCTGGGAATAGCACAGATAATCAACTTCAAGCCCGGCACGCGCGTCATGGACCTCGGCACTGGCGGAGGCTTCCCTGGCATACCCTTGGCAATCATGTTCCCTGAGGTACACTTTCATCTTGTGGACAGCATAGGCAAGAAAATACGTGTTTGCGACGAAGTGCGCACAGCCTTGGGACTGACAAATGTCACCACGGAATGGACACGTGCCGAGAACCTGAAGGAAAAATTCGACTTTGTAGTATCAAGGGCGGTAATGCCCCTGGCAGACCTTGTGAAACTGGTACGCAAGAACATTGCTCCCAAAGCACAGAATGCCATGCCCAACGGACTCATCTGCCTGAAAGGCGGAGAACTGGCAAACGAGGTACTGCCCATGAAGGCGCACACCCTCATCACAAACCTCAGCGATTACTTCGAGGAGGAATTCTTTGAAACCAAAAAGGTTGTATATGTTTCATTATAAGCGTTTCGTTGTCAATCCCATAGAGGAGAACTGCTACATCATCTGGGACGATATCAGTCATGAGGGTGCAATAGTGGATTGTGGCGCGTGGACAAAGGGCGAGCATGCAAGAATAAGTGATTTCCTCAGCGAGAACGGCATTACACTGAAATACTCGTTGCAGACACACATGCACTTCGACCACTGCCTGGGCCTTGGCACCATCTGCGGACAATACGGACTTACGCCCATGTGCCACCCTGCGGAAATACCCGTATATCAGGCGGCACCCGACATGGTGCAGAAATGGTTCCGCATAGACATCTCCGGCACGCTGCCAAAAGCCGAAGCGTCCATCAGCGAAGCATCCGTATTGCAATTGGGCGAAGTCTCCATCCAGGTACTGCACACACCTGGACACACCCCAGGCGGAGTGTGCTATTACATACCGGAGGGAAGGATGGTTCTCACAGGCGACACTATCTTCCGTATGGGCATCGGACGTACCGACCTGCCTGGAGGCAACTACCAACAGGAACTGGAGAGCATCAGCCACAAGATTTTCACACTGCCCCAAGACACCGTCATCCTGCCCGGACATGGGCCAGAAAGTACCGTAGGCGAAGAAATGGACACCAATCCATACCTGTAATGATGTACCAACAGGCATAAATAACGACTTTAGCATCTACAAAAGGACATAAAGTTTTGCTTTTCTTGAAAAGTTTAGTTAACTTTGTGTCGCAAGAATACAAGTTTTTAATCACATAAACTAATACTTGAAATGAAAATCCTGTTAACTGGCGGTGCAGGCTTCATCGGAAGTCACACCCTGATTGAACTGACCGAGGCTGGTCACGAGGCAGTAGTTGTTGACAATCTGGACAACTCATCTCCTATCTCCCTGAAGCGCGTTGCAAAGATTATCGGTAAGGAGGTTCCCTTCTACAAGGTGGACATCCGAGACCGCGAAGGTCTGCAGAAGGTATTCGACGAGCACAAGTTCGACGCATGTATCCACTTTGCCGGTCTCAAGGCTGTAGGCGAGAGCTGCGCAAAGCCTCTGGAGTACTATGAGAACAACATGAACGGTACTTTCGTTCTGGTTGACGTAATGCGCAAGAACGGTTGCAAGAACATGATTTTCTCTTCCAGCGCTACCGTTTACGGTGATCCCGCTATCATCCCCATCACCGAGGAGTGCCCCAAGGGCCATTGCACCAACCCCTACGGACAGACCAAGTCTATGCTTGAGGAGGTTCTGATGGACGTACAGAAGGCCGACAACGAATGGAACATCGTTCTGCTCCGCTACTTCAACCCCATCGGTGCTCACAAGAGCGGTACCATCGGCGAGAACCCCAACGGTATACCCAACAACCTGATGCCCTACATCACACAGACAGCAGTGGGCAAGCGTGCTGAACTGGGCGTATTCGGTGACGACTACGACACACACGACGGTACAGGTGTACGCGACTATATCCACGTTGTTGACCTGGCACGCGCTCACGTAGCAGCACTGAAGGCCATCGTTGCCAAGAAGGGTATCGCCATTTACAATGTAGGTACCGGTCACGGCTATTCTGTATTGGACGTTGTCAAGGCATTCGAGAAGGCCAACGGTGTACCCGTTCCCTACTCTATCAAGCCCCGTCGTCCGGGCGACATTGCCACATGCTACTGCAACCCCGCCAAGGCTGAGGCAGAACTCGGTTGGAAGGCTCAGTTCGGTATCGAGGAAATGTGCCGCGACAGCTGGAACTGGCAGAAGAACAACCCCAACGGTTTCGAAGAATAGTTTTTAATATATTTTCTTATAAAACGGGAAAGGATAGAAAATACCTTTCCCGTTTTATTATTATATACATTTTATACCCCAAAAAGAGGCGCTACATATCCTAACCATAGCGTCACATTTGACACTTGATTTATATAAAGCTTTATATATTGTGCTAGAAAGACGTAACAAATTATTTTCCGACTACATTTATATACATTATTTATATATACAAAAATAAAAGTGTACATCATACCATTAAATCCAAAATATTATTTGTATCTTTGCGCAAGAATATAGCATTCCCGACAGACAAATGACAGATAAGTACTATGCCAACGAACCGTCTTTCCACGTAGCAGTGGACTGCATCATCTTTGGTTTTGACGAAGGCAGACTGCAGGTCTTGTTCCAGCACCGGACAATAGAACCTTTCAATGGGGAACTGACACCCATGGGTGGTTTCGTGCAGGAGGACGAGACTCTGGACGAGGCGGCTTACCGCGTGCTTACAGAACGTACGGGAATCAAGGACCTGTTTCTGGAGCAATTGGAGGCTTTCGGCGACATAAATCGTGACCCTGGAGGACGTGTAATCAGCGTGGCATACTATGCACTGCTAGATAAGGTTCACTACGACAATAAACTATTGGAAAAGTTCAACTGCAAGTGGGTGGACGCCAACGACCTTCCCACTCTCTACTTTGACCACATGAAAATGATGAAGAAGGCCATAAACCGACTTCAGGACAAGATAGCATACACTCCCATTGCGCTGAAACTGCTTCCGCAGGAGTTCACGATGAGCCAGATACAGAAACTCTACGAGGCCATTCTGGACGAGAAACTGGATAAACGCAATTTCCGCAAGAAAGTGTGCGAAATGCCCTACTTTATCAAGACAGGCAAGATAGACAAAAGCAGCAGTAAGCGAGGAGCGGCAATCTACGTATTCGACTACAAGATGTATCAGGAACAAAAAGACTATCATCTATAACCCACGCAATGACATACGCTGATAGACTATAAGGAAAACATTCAAAACTGACGATAAACATTTTCTAATAAATACTATGCATTCCATCGAAACTCTTAACAAGGCAGCAGACAACATCCGCATCCTGTCTGCAGCAATGGTAGAGAAAGCAAAAAGCGGACATCCCGGAGGTGCTATGGGCGGAGCTGACTTCATATCCGTGCTATATAGCGAGTATTTGAATTACGACCCCGAGAATCCTCTTTGGGAAGGTCGCGACCGTTTCTTCTTGGATCCCGGCCACATGTCTCCTATGCTGTACGCACAGCTCACCATGACTGGCCACTTCACTTTGGACGAACTGAAGCAGTTGCGCCAATGGGGTTCTCCCACTCCCGGTCATCCCGAACTCAACTATGCCCGTGGCATTGAGAACAGTTCTGGTCCTCTGGGTCAGGGCCACACCTATGCCGTAGGTGCGGCCATTGCAGCCAAGTGTCTGTATGCACGCACAGGCAACCCCACCTTCCAGAAGGAGACCATTTATGCCTACATTTCTGATGGCGGCATACAGGAGGAGATCTCACAGGGTGCGGCACGCATAGCCGGCACGCTCGGTCTGGACAACCTCGTCATGTTCTATGATGCCAACGACATCCAGTTGTCTACAGAAACAAGCGTGGTTACCAACGAAGACACAGCAACCAAGTACCGTGCCCTCGGATGGGAAGTGTTCAGCATAGACGGCAATAACGTAACCGAAATACGCCAGGCACTGGACGCTGCCAAGAAGGTCAGCAGCAAGCCCACACTTATCATAGGCCACTGCATCATGGGCAAGGGAGCCTTGAAAGCAGACGGCACTAGTTACGAGCGCAACTGTGGCACACACGGAGCCCCATTGGGCGGAGACGCATACCGCAACACCGTGAAGAATCTTGGCGGTGACCCCGACAATGCCTTCATCATCTGGGACGAAGTACAGGAAATCTTCAACATACGCCGCCAGGAACTCAAGGCCATCTGTGCCGAACGCCATGCCGAAGAGAAGGCCTGGGCCGAAGCAAATCCCGAGAAGGCAGCACAGCAGGCCGACTGGTTTGCCGGACGTCTGCCCGAGATACCCTGGGACAGCATAGAGCAGAAGCAGGGCGAACCCACACGAAACGCTTCCAGTGCATGTCTCAGTCTTTTGGCAAAGACTGTGCCCAACATGATTGTATCCAGCGCCGACCTCTGCAACTCCGACAAGACCGACGGTTTCATCAAGGGCGGTGCTACAGTAATCTCGCGCGACAACTTTGCTGGAGGTTTCCTGCAGGCAGGTGTAGCCGAACTGACCATGGCTTGTATCTGCATAGGTATCACCCTGCACGGCGGCATGCTGACAGCCTGCGGCACATTCTTTGTGTTCTCCGACTACATGAAACCTGCCATACGCATGGCAGCACTGATGCAATTGCCAGTCAAATTCATCTGGAGTCACGACGCATTCCGTGTAGGCGAAGACGGTCCCACACATGAACCCGTTGAGCAGGAGGCACAGATCCGACTGATGGAGAAGATGAAGAACCACTCCGGACGCAATTCCATGCTCGTACTGCGCCCCGCTGACTGCAACGCAACCACAGTATGCTGGGCAATGGCAATGGAGAACACAAACACACCTACAGCACTCATCCTCTCACGCCAAAACATAGAACCACTGCCCACAGGCACGCCATACGAACTCTGCCGAAAGGGTGCATACATCAGCGCCGAAAGCGACGAGAACCCCGACATCATCTTCGTTGGCAACGGTTCCGAGGTGAGCACCCTCATTGCCGGTGCACGTTTGATTCGTCAGGAAGGTTATAAAGTAAGGGTTATCAGTGCACCTTCAGAAGGCCTTTTCCGCGAACAACCCATCGAGTACCAGCGCGAACTCTTCCCCATCGGCAGCAAAGTTTTTGGTCTGAGCGCCGGTCTGCCCGTCAATCTGGAAGGCTTCCTCGTAGGTGCACACCCCAGCAGTAAAGTATTCGGTCTGGAAAGTTTCGGATTCTCTGCTCCCTACAAGGTGCTGGACGAGAAGTTGGGCTACACAGCAGAAAACGTATACAACCAGGCAAAGAGCATCCTACTTGCAGAATAAGCAACACCCAAATAAGGCTATCGCATATCTCCATAGTGCGGTAGCCTCTTTATATTCCCATAAAGCAAAAAAATCATAACCCCATAACACCCCCATCCCACTATGGAAACAAAGATCGTAGGTCTTGCATCAGACCATGCCGCATACCCCCTCAAAGAGTTCGTAAAGCAGTATCTGGAAGAAAAGGGTATCCCCTATAAGGACTATGGCACTCACTCTGAGGAAAGTTGCAACTATGCCACCTTCGGCCACTTGTTGGCAGAAGGCGTGGAAAACGGCGAAGTATATCCCGGCATTGCCATGTGCGGTTCCGGTGAAGGCATCTCCATGACACTGAACAAGCACCAGGGCATACGTGCCGGCCTGTGCTGGATGCCAGAGATAGCACACCTCATCCGTCAGCACAACGATGCCAACGTGCTGGTAATGCCCGGCCGTTTCATTGACAATGACACAGCCCGCGCCATCATGGACGAGTTCTTCCAGACTCCCTTCGAAGGTGGTCGCCACATGCAACGCATTGCCGACATTCCACTGAAGTAACTCTCCACACCCCTTTGCCGTGCCACAGATGACACTGAAAAGGTTTCTGATATTTCTAATCACTTTGATACACTCTGTGGCCACATGGTCCCAGGGGAGTACCAATCGTGCCTATTGGGCCTATATTGACAAGTACAAGGATATGGCCATGGAACAACAGGAGAAATACAAGATACCGGCCAGTATCACCCTGGCACAGGGGCTGTTGGAAAGTGGTGCCGGACGCAGCCGTCTGGCAACAGAAGCCAACAACCACTTCGGAATCAAGACTCCAGGTGGTTGGACTGGTCCTTACATTCTGGCGGACGACGACCGCCCCAAGGAAAAGTTCCGAAAATACCGTTCTGTCCAAGAGAGTTACGAAGACCATTCCCTCTTCCTGCTGAAACCACGCTACCAAAGGCTCTTCACCTATAGGATTACCGACTACAAGGCCTGGGCCAAGGGACTGAAAGCCTGTGGATACGCCACCAACCCCACTTATGCACAAAGTCTCATCCGCATCATTGAGATGTATTCCCTGCATCAGTTCGACACAAGGAAACCCAGTCACAAGTTTATCCCACCAATCTCCCCCACCCATAATGCAAGAGGGGAAACGGGCAAAATTTCCAAACACTATCTTAAGCGCCTGTCGCGTAACAAGATAAAAGAGGAAAAGATACCTCCCTTCTTCCGCACCCATGCCGTATATCATTGCAACGACAACTACTTCATCATCGTGCAGGAAGGCGATGACCTTGCCACCATCAGTTGGGCAACAGGCCTGAAGATAGATGAGTTGCTGGAATTCAATGATCTTACCCTGGACTACACCTTAACCATAGGCGACATTCTTTTCCTTAGGAAAAAACACAGCAAGGGCGCCAAGGAATACAAAAACCAGCCACACATCGTAGAGCCATGTCAAAGCATGTACGACATCTCGCAGATGTATGGCATCCGTTTGAAAAGTCTATACAAACTTAACAACCTATCGCCACACGAATACGAGATAAAGGTTGGCGACTTAATCTGGTTGCGGTAAAATCTACTTTATCACTTTATTCTTTTTTGGGGACGTAACCACAAGAAGAGGTCCCAAAGATGGTTGAAGTCCTTCTTGAACTGCACTCCTATTCCCTGCGTGTTCATTGATGATTGGACAAAGTAACGATCATTTGCCTGGTTGTAGGCCTTTAATGAAATGTTGCCGTTTTTGGTTAGAAGATACTCTACGGACACGTCACTGATGAAGTTGCGTTGCGTATAGTATTTCTCGCGATAACCGAAATTACCGGATAAAAGCAGGCGGTTATCTAAAAGACGGCCGCTGAGCATACCTTCTACATCCATGTTGCGCCATCCGTCTTCTCCAGTCTTTAAACTTGTGCCAAAATTCCAGTTACTTGTACCCACGGCATTAGAAATGAACTGGTTTAGCTGTGACGATAGAGTGGTACTAAGGATAGAATTAACGGCAGCAGTGCTTTGGAACTCGTCTTCTGCGTCGAGATTGTAGAAACGTCCCAACCCTAACAAGTAGATAGCCTGCATGTTACGTTCCTCTTCGGTGCTGACAATGGAGCGAACCATTTGTCGTTCGTCTTCGCTGGCCTCTGGAAGTTCGAAGTCAAACGCAACCATTGGTTGTTCCGGTCTACCAGTTAGGTTCATTATACAATCCACACGCGTTTTAGAGAAACCAAGTGAGTTTGTTGTCAAGTCGTCAAGTGATACACCATGTACACTATATATAGCCTTTAGATTTAGATCGGCCTTCATAGCATTTCCTCCAAAGACAATAGTTCCATTCTGTTGGAACTTGAAATCTCTACGTATAATATCCTGAATGCTAAGTCTATAACTTCCATCCTCTACTCGATATGTACCGTATATATTGAATCTTCCCTTATTGTGGTATTTTGCCTTGATAAATCCTCCGCCCATTATTTCTATCATGTCGCCGGACTTCCTGTCCATGAGCAGGCGTATTTTCGCCGCAGGCGTAATCTCCAAGTCAAAGTTGAGATGGAGGTCGGAAGAGGTGGATTCTTCTTCTTTCTCTTCCGCTTTTCTTGAAGCATGCCCTGTCTTTGCTATGGCATTCTGCATGTTGGCGGCCAGATTGCCTCCGATGTTGTCCTGTTCTGTTCCGGTATACTCCTTGATTGTGATAAAGCCAGCCTCTGTCAGTGCTTCGGGAGTGCTCACGTTGTATGTGAAGGTTGTTCCTTCTTCGGGCTTGGCGTCGATGTCTACGGTGAGGCGACCTGGTATGCCGCTAACTTTTATGGTTCCCGTGGCTATGCATGTGGCATAGAAGGAGTCTTCGCCAAAGTCCTTGAAATCGTACCCGAGAAGTTTGTTGGCCCTGACCTTGAATTCGTACCTCAGGTTCTTGAAGTGGTCGTGGTTCATCCTTCCGTCCAGAATACCGGTATGCGGGATTTTGTTGTCGGCGGTGTGGTGCTTGAAGCCGCCGGGGCGCTTTATGGGTTTGACGGTGTCATCTATGAGCAGGGCGTTTATGCGTATGCATCCCGGGCTCAGGTGCACGCTGTCCTGCCGTATGTGGAACGTGGTGCCCAGCATGGGCAATTTGCAGTCGGCATAATCCAGCATCAGGTCGCCTTCCAGGTCAATGCCCTTGAATGGACCGAAAAGCCTGCATTTGCCGGTAGCGCGTCCTTGGAAATTTTCCAGGATGCCTTCTGTGAAATGGTTCATGAAGGCGAGGTTGAAGCCTTTCGTGTCTATCCTCAGATCAAGTCCGTTCTGGCGCTCTTTGTCCCCGATGTTGAAGCCGCCTTCTATGTTGGTGTGGTGATTATTTGCCTCGTCAGTAATGGTGGCGTCGAGTCCAAGCCAGTTGGGCTGCTCTCCCCATGTGGCATGTGCCTTTAGCGTGCCCTGGGGGGCTTTGTTGAAGCAGAAGTTGTCCACCCTGAGGTTTGCTGATGCTTGTGGGGATGCCAGCACGTTGGTAGCGGTGACTGTTCCTGTTGCAAATCCGCTGAATTCAACGGACTTGAAGTTGACGAGATTCAGGATGTACTCAACGTTTATATCTTGAAGTGTTAGTGTCAGCGTGTCTGTATTGCTAGCTGATATACTGCCATTTACTTCCAGTCCGCGATGTTTTGACTGGTAGACTCTGAAGCCCCTCACGCTTGCGGCGTTGTTCTCCCATTTTATTGTTGCGGGATTGATATACCACAGGGTGTCGGATATGGTCAGCGTTTCCGGTGCCACCCACGCTTCAATCCAGTCTTTTCCGTCTGCCGTCTTCTTGAAATTGGTGATGACGTCCATCTTGCCGGAGAACCTTGGACTCCTGTTGTTGTCCATGCTGGCTATGGTACGAAGTCTGTTGTTGTTGGCATTGACGGTCAGGGCCCAGTCGACAAAACCGGTCTTTTGTCGTCTTTCTGTCCTGAAGTCGGATTCTATGATGTTGCTCTTTCCCTTGATGCGGATTTGGCTGTTCCTGAGTTCCTCGTTGCCAATGTGCAGACGTGGGATGCCGGCCGATACGGTAATGGAGTCGTATCCCCTGATTTCACCGCTGATGCTTGCCCTTTCGGGGATGTATATGTCTTTGAGCAGGATGTTCCGTAGCAGGGTGGTGTCAAGGATGTCGAAGTCGAACTCTATTGTGTCCGCGTTATATGGGGTATGCTTATATGCTATCAGGTTGGGAAGCTGGCGATGCAGGATGTTCTGTATGGTCGTTGCCAGTGTGCTGAATCTGAAGCGGCCTTTGGCAGACAGGCTGATGTCTTCGGATCTTATGTTCAGGGTTCTTTCCCTCTGTTTGTCGTATTCGGTGGTGACGACCAGATTCATGGGGCCCACTATGGCTGTATCCAGGTTTGAACTTTCCAAAAGGATGTCGTTGATGTGCAACGAACCGTTCAGGTCGTCTATCGTTTTGCCGTGAAGGTCTATCGTAGCGTCCATGGATATGCGCTTGTCGGGATACCTGTGCCCGAGTGCAAGGCGGTCAGTTGGGTATTTGCTGATGTTCAGTCCGCCGGTCACATGATGTCTGGTATCCTGCCTCCATGATGCGTGTGCCGTGATGCCGGCATCGGGTTCCTGTATGTCTGCATTTACCGAGATTTTCTTGTCCTTGATTTGTGCGCGTATTTCGGTGTCAAGGTATTCCTTGCCGTCAAAGACGAGTTCTGGCAGGATGCCGCGTATGTCAATGCTTGGGTTCCCGTTGTTGTCCTTTATGAGACCGGTGACTTCCACCTTAAGCGCGGCTTTGTTCAGGATGTGCTTCCCGTTGTCAGACAACAGATTGTCCAGCTGTATCTTAGGCGATGAAACCGAGACATTGAGTCTGTTCCAGTCATAGGCTTCTGCTGTGATTTCCACTTCGGCATGGCGGTTGTCTATGTTTATTGTGCCATATTGGTGATGGTCGGAGATATTGAGTCTTCCGGACAGGTCTATCGTGTCCATGCGCGTCAGCAGTGGGGAAATCTCCTTGCCTTGGCCGTTGAGTTCTTGCGTCAGGTATTGTTGGAGGCGGGCATTAGTCTGCAATCTGTTGATTTCAAGCGTGTATTCGGGGGTGTTTATGTAGTCGTTGATGAAGAGCTTGGCCGACAGATTGAGCGAACCATTATTGCTGAGGTTCAGTTGGGGCACATTGATGCACTCCTCCAAACCATAGACTTTGCTGGTCAGTTCTATGGGGGTGTGGGCATTTGCCAGACGTGGGGCAAAGGCCTTGAAGTCCGATGGCGTAAGGTGTATGGATGTTTCCGCATACCACGAGGTACTGCCCAGCCACTTCTTGATGTCCGTACCCTTGGGAGTGTCAGGCCATGTTGCCATGAAGGAGGGTATGGAAAGAGTGGTGTGGGGTAGTTCTATGTTGAAGTTCTCCAACTTTGCACCGTTGCTTCCCGCCGAGAATTCTCCAAGTACGTTGGAAAGTTCAAAACCGCTTGCTTCACTGAAGGATAAGCGCTTTAACGACAGGTTCACGGAGTCTGCCTTCAGGACTTTCAGCCTTGCAGTCATTGCAATGTCTTGAAGATGTATGTGCGACGGGTCGAAGGTGACGGTTTCCTTGTGCGGCATCCATTGCCTGTCCCACTTGACGTCTATCCTTCTGAGCACAAGGTTGCCCATGCGGAGGTTGACGGGCTTGCTTTCGGTGTTGTCGCTTTTGAAAGTGTCTATGATGAACTGGAAGTTGGGCTTTTCTTGTGCCGACCTTTGATACAGGTATGCTTCCGTGCCGAAGAGTTGTGCATTGGCTATACTGATTTTGCCGTCAAGAAGAGGGATGATTTCCAGTTTTGCAGCCAGTCGCGACACGTGCAGCATGGTGCTGTCCTGCTTGTCCTTCAGGTTGATGTCATCGATTATGATGCGGTTCAGAAGTCCAAGCCTTATCCTGCCGATGCTAATCTCCCAATCCCAAAGATTATGCAAAACATGCGACGCCACAGAACCTGCCCATCTTTGCACGGGAGGAATATGCATCGCAACCTGCAGACAGAAGTATAGTCCGCAGATTATGCCTATTGTCCATTGGATGGTACGCTTCAATAGTTTCATGACGTAATTTCTTTGACAAAAGTATGCCTTTTTTTTGATTATTTAAGTCTTTTGTCGGGAAAAAAGCGTATCTTTGTGCGAGATTATATCAACATTTCATTTTATTAACAGTATATGGCAAAAGTAATCAAATTGCGTAAGGGCCTGGACATCAACCTGAAGGGAAAGGCTGCCAAGGAGACTGCTTCTGTGGAATGTCCTGGCGAGTATGCACTCTGTCCGGAGGATTTCACAGGACTGAAGCCCAAGGTGGTTGTCAAGGAAGGTGATGCCGTTAAGGCCGGTGATGCCTTGTTCGTGGACAAGACGCATCCTGAGGTATGTTTTGTCAGTCCCGTCAGCGGTACTGTGTCGTTGGTGGAACGTGGCGATCGTCGCAAGCTGTTGAGTGTCCGCGTAAAGTGCGACATGAAGTTTGAGGGCAAGACCTTCAAGACCGACGGCGACGTGAAGGCTTTGCTCATGGAGAGTGGTATCTTCGGTATGATCCGCCAGCGTCCTTATGACACTGTGGCTAATCCCGACGAGACTCCCAAGGCAATCCATGTCAGTGCGTTCAACAGTATGCCTTTGGCTCAGGACTTCGAGTATGTCCTGCAGGGTCAGGAGGCAGAGTTCCAGGCTGGTATTACTGCCCTGTCCAAGATTGCTCCCGTGCGTCTTGGCGTAAGCAGCAAGCAGAGTGCCAAGGCACTGCTGGGTGCGGCCAACTGCGAGGTTTATGTATTTGACGGTCCCGCTCCTGCCGGCAACGTAGGCGTGCAGATCAACCACATCGACCCCATCAACAAGGGCGAGGTTGTCTGGACTTTGGGTGCTGAGGAGGTTATCATGCTCGGCCGTCTGATGAAGACTGGCAAGGTTGACTTTACCCGTACCATTGCTTTGGCAGGTAGCGAGGTGAAGGCTCCCAAGTACTACAAGATGAAGGTGGGTCAGAAGTTGTCTACTCTCTTGGCTGGCCAGGTTGCAGAAGGTGACGTCCGCGTCATCAACGGTAATCCCATGACCGGTGTCAAGACCTGCAAGGAAGGCTATCTCGCAGCACATGCTACAGAGGTTACCGCCATCCCCGAGGGTGCCGAGGCCGACGAGATGCTGGGTTGGATCATGCCTCGCTTCTCTATGTTCAGCACACACCGCAGCTACTTCAGCTGGTTGCTGGGCAGCAAGAAGGAGTATGTTCTTGATGCACGCGTCAAGGGCGGCGAGCGCCACATGATCATGAGCGGCGAGTACGACAAGGTGTTCCCCATGGACATCTATGCCGGCTATCTTATCAAGGCCATCATCACCGGCGACATCGACCGTCAGGAGGCTTTGGGTATCTACGAGGTTGCTCCCGAGGACTTTGCCTTGGCCGAGTTCGTCTGCAGTTCAAAACTGGAACTTCAGCGTATCGTGCGCGAGGGCTTGGATATACTTAAGAAGGAGAATGCTTAATAGAAGACGCAGCACTGCCGCGGCTTAGTCGGCGCATGGTTCCGTGCTTGAAAACGCAACGTGTAGCGAAGCGCCTCGCAACGTGAGGCGACGGACATCACAACGTGAAGCGGCGGGTCTCGCAACGTGAAGCGACGCCCCACGGAACACGAAGCGCAAAGCCCACCAGGCAATGTTGCAATTCAATACATTATTTATAATAATATGAAAGCTATTAAAAAACTTTTTGACAGTATGCGTCCGCACGTCCAGGAGGGCGGAAAGTTCCATGCTTTCCACTCGCTGTATGACGGCCTCGAGACATTTGCTTTCGTGCCCAATACAACTGGCCGTAAGGGTGGTGTAAACATCCACGACGCTATAGACAGCAAGCGCATCATGAGTTTCGTGGTGCTCGCATTGCTGCCCGCCTTGTTCTTCGGCATGTACAATGTGGGTTATCAGAATGCTTTGGCCGCAGGTGCTGACATGACCGACCACGTTGGCATGTTCCTCTTCGGTTTGGCTGCCGTTCTTCCCAAAATCGTAGTCAGTTACGTTGTGGGTCTGGGCATAGAGTTCGTCGTTGCCCAGTGGAAGAAGGAAGAGATTCAGGAAGGTTTCCTCGTTTCCGGTATCATCATCCCCATGATCGTGCCCGTAAACACTCCTCTGTGGATTCTTGCCCTGGCTGTTGCATTCAGCGTTATCTTCGCTAAGGAAATCTTCGGCGGTACCGGTATGAACATCTTCAACCCTGCCCTGATTACCCGTGCATTCCTGTTCTTCAGCTATCCCAGCGCTCTGACAGGCGACGATACCGTGTGGGTGGCACAGAGTCCTATCTGCGGCCTCGGTCACACTGTACCCGACAGCTTCTCTGCCGCTACCCCTCTGGGTGATGCAGCAGTAGGCAATGCCATTCCTTGCGAGACTATCTGCGATGCTATCGTGGGTCTTATCCCCGGTTCAATCGGTGAGACCAGCGTTATCGCCATTGCTCTGGGTGCCGTGCTGCTCCTGTGGACAGGTGTTGCAAGCTGGAAGACCATGCTGAGCGTATTCGTAGGCGGTGGCCTCATGGGCTGGCTGCTTGAAGGCGTGGGTGGCAACCAGTTGGAATGGTGGCACCACTTCGTTCTTGGCGGATTTGCTTTCGGTGCTGTCTTCATGGCTACTGACCCCGTAACCAGTGCCCGCACAGAATGTGGCAAGTATGTATATGGCTTCCTCATCGGTGTTGTTGCCGTGATGGTTCGCGTGCTGAACCCCGGTTATCCCGAAGGCATGATGCTTGCTATCTTGTTGATGAACCTGTTCGCTCCGCTGATTGACTATGTATTCGTACAGAAGAACATCAGCAAGCGTGCAAAACGTGCAACTAAATAATATATAAGGTATATGGCTACAAAGAAATTCAAGTGCGAGTTGTGTGGTTATATCCACGAAGGTGACAAGGCTCCAGCCACATGCCCCAAGTGCGGTGCCAGTGCTGACGCTTTCACCGAGATTGTTGAGGCAGGTGCCGAGGCTCCTGCGAAGAAGAAGGGTCTGGACACAAGCAGCAACACATACACTATCATCTACGCTTCTGTGATGGTAATCATCGTAGCGTTCCTGCTTGCTTTCATCTCCAGTGTACTGAAGCCCACTCAGGATGCCAACGTAGAGAACGATACCAAGGGGCAGATTCTCACTTCCCTGAATATCGACATCAAGGCCCCTGGCTTCAGCGTTGCAGACGAGTTTGAGAACGTTCAGGACATGCTCTGGAACGGTACCGAGTTGACTCCCTATACAGGCAAGTTCCTCTCTTCTTATGGTTCTGCCATCAAGGCAGGCGAACTGCATGTGTTCGTTGCTCAGGCTGAGGGCGAGACCAAGTATGTTCTTCCCGTTACCGGCCGTGGTCTTTGGGGTGGCCTTTGGGGTTACATTGCCCTCAATGCCGACAAGAAGACCGTTTATGGTACATATTTCTACCATGAGAGCGAGACCGCCGGCTTGGGCGCACGTATCGGCGAGCGTTGGTTCCAGGAACAGTTCAACGGCAAGCCTGTCTTTGCAGGCGAGAACACCGAGGCCGTAGCCCTGAAGGTTGTCAAGGCCGGTGCTTCCAAGGCTGAGAACGAGATCGACGGCGTTACCGGTGCTACCCTAACCAGCGTTGGCGTGTCTGACATGGTTCAGGACGGCCTCAGTGTTTACCTAAGTTTCATTAACAACTAATCAAAAGAGAACGCAATATGAGTAAATTGTTTTCCGAGGAGAACCGCGCTGCGTTCTCCAAGCCGCTGAACCTCGACAATCCTGTGGTCATCCAGGTGTTGGGTATCTGTTCGGCTTTGGCCGTGACATCTCAGCTCAAGCCCGCCATTGTGATGGGTCTTAGCGTTACGGTCATTACGGCATTTGCCAATGTGATTATCTCACTGCTTCGCAAGACAATTCCCAACCGCATACGTATCATCGTTCAGCTGGTGGTGGTTGCCGCTCTGGTTACCATCGTAAGCCAGCTGCTCAAGGCATACGTCTATGATGTCAGCGTGCAGTTGAGCGTTTATGTAGGTTTGATTATTACCAACTGTATCCTGATGGGCCGCCTCGAGGCTTTTGCCATGCAGAATTCTCCCTGGCCTTCATTGCTGGACGGTATCGGCAACGGCCTCGGCTATGCATGGGTACTGATCGTAGTAGGTTTCGTTCGCGAGCTCTTCGGCTTCGGCACCTTGCTCGGTTTCCAGATTATCCCTGAGAGCTGGTATGTGGAGAACGGCGGTTGGTATATGAACAACGGTATGATGGTTATGCCCGCCATGTCTCTGATTATCGTAGGTTGTGTAATTTGGGCTCACCGCTCATTAAACAAGGAGGAGAAGTAATATGGAACACATGATTAGTCTTTTCGTCCGCAGTATCTTTGTGGACAACATGATCTTCGCTTTCTTCCTGGGTATGTGCTCATACTTGGCCGTTTCCAAGAACGTGAAGACTGCTCTGGGTCTGGGTGTTGCCGTAACCTTCGTGCTGCTGGTAACCGTCCCCGTCGACTATCTGTTGCAGACCAAGGTTCTCGGTCCCGACTGTCTCGTCGAGGGTGTCGACCTCAGTTTCCTCGCCTTCATCCTGTTCATTGCCGTCATTGCCGGTATCGTGCAGCTGGTGGAGATGATCGTGGAGCGCTTCAGCCCCTCTCTGTATGCCTCTCTGGGTATCTTCCTGCCTCTGATAGCCGTAAACTGTGCCATCATGGGTGCCAGCCTGTTCATGCAGCAGCGCATCGGCATGGAGCCCACCAACTCTCAGTACATCGGTTCCGTTGGCGATGCAGTGGCATACGCACTGGGTAGCGGTATCGGTTGGCTGCTGGCCATCGTAGGTCTGGCCGCTATCCGCGAGAAGATGGCTTACACCGATGTGCCCAAGCCCCTGCAGGGTCTCGGCATCACTTTCATCACCGTAGGTCTGATGGCTCTTGCCTTCATGTGCTTCAGTGGTTTGAACATCTAATACAAAGGAGGATATACAAATGAATACAAATTTGATATTATGCAGCATAGCAGTATTCCTGGTAATCATCCTTGTGTTGGTTATCATTCTGCTTGTTGCCAAGAAGTACTTGTCGCCCAGCGGCAACGTTACTATTACCATCAATGGCAAGGACAAGGTTTCCGTTCCTCAGGGCGGTTCTCTGCTCAGCACCATGTCCGAGCAGGGCATCTTCCTGCCCAGCGCTTGTGGCGGTAAGGGTTCTTGCGGCCAGTGCAAGGTGCAGGTTCCTGCCGGCGGTGGCGAGATACTGGACAGCGAAAAGGGCCACTTCACCCGTAAGCAGGTGAAGGAGAACTGGCGCCTGGGCTGTCAGTGCAAGGTTAAGAGCGACATGGAAATCAAGGTTGACGACTCTGTAATGGGCGTTAAGGAATGGGAGTGCACCGTTATCGGTAACCGCAACGTGGCCACCTTCATCAAGGAGTACAAGGTTGCCCTGCCTCCCGGCGAGCACATGGACTTCGAGCCCGGTTCTTATGCACAGATCAAGATACCTGCATTCCAGATCGACTACGACAAGGACTTCGACAAGTCCCTCATCGGCGACACTTATCTGCCCGCATGGGAGAAGTTCGGCCTGTTCGGCTTGAAGTGCGTCAACGACACACCCACCATCCGTGCATACTCTATGGCCAACTATCCCGACGAGGGTGACATCATCACCCTGAACGTGCGTATTGCCACTCCTCCCTTCAAACCCAAGGAGCAGGGTCCCGGCTTTATGGACGTCAATCCCGGTATCGCTTCATCTTACATCTTCAGCCTGAAGCCCGGCGACAAGGTTGTCATGAGTGGCCCCTATGGTGAGTTCCGTCCCAACTACGACACCGGTCGTGAGATGATTTGGGTTGGTGGTGGTGCCGGTATGGCTCCCCTGCGTGCACAGATCATGCACATGCTCAAGACCCGTCAGTGCCGCGACCGCCAGATGCACTATTTCTATGGTGCACGCGCTCTGGAGGAAATCCCCTTCCTGGACGACTTCCTGGCATTGGAGAAGGAGTTCGACAACTTCCACTTCCACCTGGCACTGGACCGTCCCGATCCCAAGGCCGATGCAGCAGGCATCAAGTACACTGCCGGTTTCGTAGCACCCGTTATGGGCGACACCTACCTGAAGCAGCACGAGAGTCCCGAGGATTGCGAGTACTACCTCTGTGGTCCTCCAATGATGGCCAAGACCGTCCTCGACCTTCTGGACAGCCTCGGTGTGGAGAAGGACATGATCCACTTCGACGACTTCGGCGGATAATCCCCGTCCGGTCAACATACAAAAGCAGAATGCGCCATTTCCCTCTTCGGGGGATGGCGCATTTGCTGTTATGGGGATTTTTAGCAAAATCGCTCATCAGTCCGATGGTGACAATAAGCGTTATTCATGAACAAATGTTTTGCCACTTTGGGAGCAAAATGGGGGCCATTGTAAACGAGGAGCGATGAAGTAGATGACATAAAGATGGCTTAAGTAGAGCGTAACGGTTATCGACCGATTTGTGTTTAACGAAGTATTAGAAGAAATATACGAATGGCATTAATTGTCCAAAAATCACCTGTGTATTGATCAAGAAGTTCTTTTTTTAAAAATTAAATTTTAACATTATTTCAAAATTCATTATATTTGCATGAACAACAAACCTAAACAAACACAAATATGAGAAAGATTCTGCTGTTTTTAATGTGCCTGAGCCTGTCTGTTGCGACCAGTGCACAGTTGAAGAAGGTTGCCTTCAAGTCTGCAACAGCGACCAGTTCGCAAAGCGGAGAGGGGGCAGATAGGACTATAGACGGTAATTACGGTACAATTTGGCATTCGTCCTATGGTTCTACGTCGTTTCCTGTGACGCTGACTCTGACTCTGAAGGAGAAGGCTCATCTGGACGTTATACGCTATGTGCCCCGCCAGAACGGTTCCAATGGCAATTGGGGAGAAGTGGAAGTGGAGTATTCGGAAAGTACTATTATGAACAAATGGACCTCGCTGGGTGCATACGACCTTGGCGGAAGTGGTTCATCTTATGACTTTGAAGTGCCCAGTGGTGATTTCAGCATTGCCAGAGTCAGGTTCAAGATAAAGAGCGGTGCCGGAAACTTTGCCTCAGCGGCCGAGGTGGAGGCATACGTGGTGGACAATACCAAGATGGAGGCGTTCCAGCCCTATTTCGAGGACGATCTGCTCACCACCCTGAAGCCCGAGGTTACCTCCAGCGAGGGAATTGAGGATGCTGATGTTAAGACTTTGGTGGACAATCTGTTGGCAGACAAGGACGGATACAGCAAATTCCGCGTGGGAGAGTACGAACCTTACCGTACCGTATGGTCTTTGCAGTCCGAACTGAAGACCAAATCTCCTTATAATCAGTGGGAGAACCCCACCGGTATATACCTGAAGGCCGGCGAGAGCTGCTGGGTGGCCGTCAGCGGTGTCAAAGAAGACAAGGTGGGGCTGAAGATCCGCAACTGGGTGAAGAACGAAAGTGGCAGTACCTATTCCCTGCGCAATGGCCTGAACCAGATTACGGCCGCAACGGAAGGTAACGTGTTCGTTGACTACTATACCGACAATTTCGAGAATGCCCCCAACGTAAATGTGCATTTCATCAATGCTCCCGTGCGCGGTTACTGGGATCAGGAGACAATGACCAATGCGGATTGGGTGGCGATGCTGAAACCCTTGAAGAGCGACTCCTCTATAATCATCGTGCGCAGCGAACATGCCCAGGTGGCATATCCCGTATGCGCTTGGAAGCAGCACTGCCCGACCAACGTGGATTCGCTGATGACCCTGTACGAGCAGGTCCAGTGGGCTGAGCGTGACATGATGGGATTGAAGAAATATGGTCGCGAAGCAAAGAACCGCCAGTTGTATTTTGCTTCTACCTACGGGTTCATGGCCGCCACCGATGTTGGTGCATATTGTAATGTGGGCAGTCTGGGTGCCATCATGGCTCCGGACTCCAAAAAATTCGACTTCTGGGGCGTGGGCCACGAATGGGGACACAACAACCAGATAAGTCCAGGTTTCCATTGGAGCGGTTGTGGCGAGACCACCAACAACATCTATGCCTCTTGGGCACAGATACACTTCACCGGCAATCCCTCATACCTGCGCCTGGAGGATGAAACCAGCGGTATAGACGAATATTCCGGTATGCGCGGAGGTCGCATGCAGACCTACTTTGAGGAGGCTTTGCGCAAGGGCGTACAATGGCAACTGCAGGACGGTCCCGACTATCATGGTGCGACTCCAGACACTAAAACCGTGGCAGGCTATGATTATAATGGCAATCCCATAGGCCAGGTTACCACAACGTCGCGCAACTACGACCACTTTGTGAAGCTTGTTCCCTTCTGGCAGTTGAACCTTTGGGGCACACTGGCCGGCAAGTGTCCGGAAATAATACCTATGGTAATAGAGGGTATCCGCACTACGGAAAACTATGGCTCCATCTACAATACCAACGGCAAGCAGCAGGTGAACTGGATGAAACTGGCTTGCGACAGCGCCAAGCTGAATCTGCTGCCCTTCTTTGAAAAGGCAGGCATGCTCAAGCCCATAGATGCTTACATCGAGGACTACGGAGCAGGCTGGAACAAGATCAACGATGCAATGATAAACACCCTGAAGTCGCATGTGGCATCCAAGGGCTATCCTGACTTTACCGAGGAGATAAACTACATCAATGCCCACAACATGCACATCTACCGCGACAACCTGAAACTGCAGGCTCCCGCCACTATGGGCGCAGGATGCTCATACGCCAACGGCAAGGTGAAGGTGATGCACAGCCAGGTGAAGAATGCAGTGGCCTTCGAGACATACAACAGCAAGGACTCGCTCATCAGGATTACCATGTACGGACTGGGAGCAGACAATGCACACTCTTATACATACGTTCTGTACCCCTCATCTACCGAAGAGACCGATGCCGCTGCCTACATCATGGCAGTGGGCTACGACGGCACACGCGAAAAGGTGTATCAGCAGAGCAACATCAAGAAGGGTCTGGCAACAAACAGATTCTACACCATCACCAGTGTGGGCAAGGGCAATGCCCTGAGTTGCGGTTCCGGCACAAGCATAGACCAGAGCGGCAAAATCACCTGGAGCCTTGCACGCACAAGCAGCGCTTCACCCAACCTGATCTGGTTGCTTGAAAGCAGGGACGGCAAGACCTATCTGTATAACCCCCAGAGCGACTCGTACTTCACCGGCACGGCAAGTGCAAAAACCACCTCGCTTTGTGACAAGGCTTCAGCACCTGCATGGGAAATAGAATGTGTGGACGAAGGAAAGGCAAGATACACCTTCAACATGAACGGTTCCGGACAGTACATCAATTCATACAACGCAACGGAAACTGGTTTGTGGAGCGGAGGCAGCAGCGATGCCAACAACCTGTGGACTGTAGAGGAATTGGAGACAATAGACATTGTAATACCAAGTTCAGGATACTATTTGGGATGCAGTCCCTTTGCTATCGGCCTGCCTGAGGGCGTAAAAGCTTACGTCGTGGGCGAGGCAATGAACGCCACATACGAGGGAGAGGAGTTTACATACGCCGCTATGGACAAGGTGGAAGGAAATGTTCTGCCCGCCCGTATGCCTGTAATACTCATGGCATCCCCCGGCACATATACGGCAACTCTGATTGCAGGGGACAATACACCCCTAACTACTCCCAATCTGCTGAAGGGAGCAACGCTGAAACAGACAGGCCTGACCAAAGCGACAGTGATGTCCACCATTTCTGTTTCCAGCGAGGCCGGTACAACGGGTATGATGAAGGCAAACCTGACGGCAACTACAGTTCCTGCAAACCGTGCTTATCTGCTGAATACAGATTTCAACGATGCAAGACAGGTCTATCTGCAGACACGTGATGTTCTGACCGGAATCAAAGATATTGACGGTGTGCAACAGGACAAGGACTGCATGTATTACGAACTGAACGGCACACCTGCCAAAAAGTTGCAGGGAGGACGTGTATATGTTACTTCTACAGGCAAGAGAATACTTGTAAAATAAAATATACCCACGCCTGAATTATCTAAAAGTCATTATCCTCTAATAACCAGAGTTGGCATATTGGCAGATGAAAGGTTCTACGACATTGCATGCGAAAGTGTTTACTAATTAAGATAGTGGCATGAGTACATGATACATCGCCTTTATCATCAGTAATGGTAAACTTTATCATCAGTAATCGTTCGGCGAACGAACAGTAATGATTCGTGTGTACCATCGTGAGACCATGAAACAACTACTATAATAGCGGAAATATTATCCGCAAACACAAAGATTCACTCAAAAGGCTGGCATCTCGTGAGAAATGCCAGCCTTTGTTATATGGAATTTAATCCAAATCAAGTCATTAACGCTATGATGGTAATAGCCTAAAATTTTTGAACAGATGTTTTGTCGCCTTGAGAGCGCAATGGGGTTCCGTTGTAACCGAGAGGCGACGGATCAGATGACAAAGAGATGGATTCATTAGTCCATAACAGTCTAATGAGCGGTTGGGGATTAAAAACTTACCCAAACGTCATTTTGTCATTACGGGACAGCAAGAAAAAAATTGTATACAAAGTAACTGGGGAATAAAAAAGAGGACATGTCACTTGAGCACGTCCTCCTATGATTTCCATATATACAAGTCGTCTATCGCGCTACTTTAGAAAGGCAGGTCCTCTGCACCTGTAGAAGTAAACGGAGCCGTTTCCTGTGGTGCCGCTGTTGGCATGGGAACAGCTGAAGGTACACCAAATGGAGTCGTATCGGGAGCCCCCATAGGCACCTGTGACATCGGGTCTGCAAGATTGCGGTCTACATTCCATGCACGGATACTGTTATACCAACGTCCCTGATATTCACGTGCGTCAATATCAAAGCTGACACGAACCATTTCGCCGACCTGGATATTGAATTGCTGAATCTTGTCCGAACCGAAAACCTCAAACATCATCTTGCGTGGAAAACGGTCTGTCGTTGTCTCTAACACGTATGAAGCCATACGCCACTCGCTGCCTGTGCGGGCAGATGTTCCACTACGTTCCGGGAGTACCTGAATGATTTTTCCTATCAATTCCATAATATATATACTTTTTATTTTTGTACAAAGTTAAAACAAATTACCTACATACACAAAAAACAGATTGCATTTTTTGGCATTATAAAGATAAATAAGTAAATTTGCAAGGAAATACGTAAACATATAATCATTATTACAATATGAATTTCAAAGTATCCAGTTCGGCCCTTAACAGCCGTCTCACATGCGCCAGCAAGGTTCTGGCCAGCAAGAATTCAATGCCCATCCTTGACTGTTTCCTGATAGAAGTTGATGATAATGGACTGATGACGATTACAGCGAGTGATTCGGAGAAATGCTACATCGCCAACCTGCCTGTATTGGAACACAGCAATCCCGGCAAGTTCTGCGTACCGGCCAAGACTCTGATGGAAAGTCTGCGTGAAATTCCAGAACAACCCATCACATTGGAATTGAACGAGAATTCATTTGAACTTCGTGGAAAGCATGGCAGCGGACAGTTTACTATAATGGCACAGAGCGCAGAACCCTACCCTGCTCCACGTCCTGTAACAGAAGGAAATGTGCTGAACCTTTCTGCCGAAGTGCTGCTTTCAGGCATCAACCGCTCTCTCTTTGCTACGGCCAACGACGAGGTTCGACTGGTTATGAACGGAATCTATTTTGACATCAAGTCCGACCACCTTATCTTTGCCGGTACTGACGGACGCAAACTGGTAAAGAACATTGTACGTGGCATTACACCCGGATTCAACGGCAGTTTCATCCTTCCCAAAAAAGTGGCGACTATCCTGAAGAACGTTGTCAACAAAGATGAAAACAACATACGTATCGTCTACACCAACGACCGTGCTACCATATCCACAGAAGACATGGTTATGCACTTCCGTCTGATAGAAGGCAACTATCCCAACTACAATGCCGTTATTCCCACCAGCAACCCTTACCACGCTGTAATTGACCGCCAGGCCTTTGCCAGTGCGCTGAAGCGTGTTAGCGTGTGCTGCAACCAGAGCAGCGGTCTTGTCAAGCTGGAACTTAGCCGCAACAACGTGCATCTTACCGGTCAGGACAACGAGTATTCTACAAGTGCAGAGGAGTTCCTGACCTGCGAATATGACAACAATCCCATCAGCATAGGATTCTCCTGCCAGTTCCTTATAGAGATATGCAACATCCTGGATAGCGAGAATGTTATCCTTGAACTTGCCGACCCCAGCCGCCCAGGTCTGGTACGTCCTGCACAAGAGAAAGAAAACGAAGAACTTATCATGTTGCTCATGCCCATGCGGGTAGATGATTGATGCTGCCATGAAACTGAACCTAAAGAAACCCATAGTCTTCTTTGACCTGGAAACTACAGGCATTGACGTTGCAACGGACCGCATCGTAGAAATCTGCCTGATACGTCTGGAACCAAACGGTAACCGCCAGTCAATGACGATGAGAATGAATCCGGAAAGGCATATCCCGGAGGAAGCAAGTGCCGTGCATGGCATATATGATGCCGATGTGAAGGATTGCCCGACTTTCCGCGAAAAGGCAGAAGAACTGAAAAGAATATTTGACGGATGCGATTTGGCCGGTTTCAACAGCAATCGTTTTGACATACCTCTTTTGGCAGAGGAGTTTATACGTTCAGGCGTGAATATAGACCTCAACACTCCGCGCCGCGTGGATGTGCAGAACATTTATCACAAATTGGAACGCAGGACATTGGTTGCCGCCTACAAGTTCTATTGCGACAAGGACCTGGAAAATGCACATTCCGCCTTGGCAGACACAGAAGCAACCCTTGAGGTACTTGAGGCACAGCTTGACCACTATCCCGAAGAGTTGCAGAACGACATAGATTTCCTGGCAGAATACAGCAGCAGGGACAATTTCGTGGACTTTGCCGGACGCTTTGCATATAACGCCAAGGGCGAGGAAATCATCAACTTCGGCAAGCATAAGGGACGGTTGGTGAAGGATGTGCTGAGAATAGAACCAAGTTATTACAACTGGATGATGCAGAGTGACTTTACAATGAACACAAAACAGGTTCTGACCCGCCTGAAGTACAAGTACTCCATGTAAAGAATAATTGCACACTATTTACAGTATAACGTTTGCCCATCAATAAAAAGGCACGGCAAAAACAGATACAATGCTAAAAGGTAAAAAGATAGTATTAGGTATTACCGGCAGCATTGCTGCCTACAAGGCATGCATGCTTATTCGCTTGCTCATAAAACAGGGAGCGGAAGTCCAGGTTGTAATCACCCCTGCCGGCAAGGAGTTCATTACTCCCATCACCTTAAGTGCCCTGACACATAAACCTGTAATATCGGAGTTTTTCAATCAGAGGGACGGTTCCTGGCACAGCCATGTCGACCTGGGCTTGTGGGCCGATGCCATGCTTGTCGCCCCATGTACAGCCAGCACGTTGGGGAAGATGGCACACGGCATAGCAGACAATATGCTCATCACCACCTACCTCAGCATGAAGGCGCCAGTATTTGTTGCACCCGCCATGGACCTCGACATGTATGCTCATGCATCCACACAGGACAATCTGCAACTGCTCAAGCAGCGTGGAGTCACCATCGTAGAACCAGGTAGCGGTTTCCTTGCCTCTACCCTGGAAGGCAAGGGACGAATGCAGGAACCGGAGGTTATAGTCGAAGAACTTATGGATTTCTTTGCCCGCAGAGAAGGGCGCCTGCGTGGCAGACGCGTGCTGATTACAGCCGGACCGACCTATGAAAAACTGGACCCCGTCAGGTTCATTGGCAACTATTCCAGCGGCAAAATGGGCATTGCACTTGCCCGTGAATGCATCTTACAGGGTGCAGAAGTGGAATTGGTATTAGGACCATGTTCCATCGGACTTCCACATTCTTCCCTCCTGCACACCACTCACGTTGAAAGTGCCGGGGAAATGTACAATGCCGCAACCTCGCTCTTTCCCTCATGCTCGGCAGGAATCATGTGTGCCGCTGTGGCAGACTTCACCCCGTCTGCATGTGCAGAAGAAAAGATAAAGCGCGAGGGCGAACAGCTGGTGCTCCGCTTGAACCCCACACGTGATATTGCGGCCGCCATCGGCAATATGAAGGCTGACAATCAGAAACTATGCGGTTTTGCCCTTGAAACCCACGATGCGTTGGCACATGCCCAGGAGAAAATGCGTCGCAAACATCTCGACATGATTGTGATGAACAGTCTTCAGGATGCCGGTGCAGGTTTCCGTGTGGACACGAATAAGGTCACCATCATCACTCCTGCCAATACGGAATCCCTGCCACTACAAAGCAAGGACGATGTTGCCAGAGAAATAATAAAGAGGTTCATGCCATGAGACATATTCTTGCCATAATGGCCCTCGTGGTCCTGCCCTCTTGCGCCATGTCGCAGGAACTTAACGCAAAGGTTGTGATAAATACGTCAAAACTTGGCAACACAAACACGGATGCATGCGAGACCTTCAGGGAGAAGGTGCAGGAATTCCTCAATGCAAAGCAATGGACCACGGTAAAGTACGATGAGGTGGAACGCATAGATTGCACGTTCAACATAACCATAGACAAGTACTCGGCACAGGAAGGAGCCTTTGAATGCACATTGCTTCTGAACAGCAGCCGTCCCGTTTGGGGAAGTTCATACACATCCGCACTCTACAACACGCGCGACCAGCACTTTGACTTCAAGTTTGACCCGGCCGACCAGTTGGAATACAATCCCGACAATATGGACAACCAGCTCATGGCACTGCTTGCATACTATGCCCATCTGCTCATAGGCATGGACATGGATACTTTTGCCCCCCTGGGCGGTACTCCTGTATTGCAGACGGCAGAGGATATTGTCAACAAAGCACAGAATCTTGGCTACAGCGGATGGAGTGCATTTAACGAAAGCAACAACCGCTTTGCCTTGCTCAACGATTATATGGACGGCAGTATGGAATCCATGCGACAACTGAACTATGTATATCACCGCCAGGGTCTTGACCAGCTCTGCGACAGCACCCAGAAAGCGCATAGGGCTTTAGTGGAAAGTATGGAACTACTGGACCAGGCACGCCAGGCCCGTTCCATGAGCAATGTCCCCCAACTCTTTACCGAATACAAAAAAGAGGAGTTGGTGAATATTTTCAGCAAGCACGAGAATCAGCAGGAACGCCTCCGTGTGTACGACATACTGTTTGCCATCAACCCAAGCCAGAATACGAGTTGGGAGAAAATAAAGAAATAGATGCACTCCGAAGTTTCCTGCACGACAAACACTCTTCAAAGAAACATACACAATGCTGAAACATCTTCATATTGAAAACTATGCGCTCATAGAGAGTCTTGACATAGACTTCCACGATGGTTTTTCCGTGATAACAGGTGAAACGGGTGCCGGAAAAAGCATATTGCTTGGCGCCATAGGTCTGCTTACTGGCGACAGGGCTGACCTTTCCGCCATACAGTCGGGCAAACAAAGATGTGTTCTGGAAGCGACATTCAACCCCGAAGGGTATGGTTTGGAGGCATTTTTTCAGGAAGAGGACTTGGATTTCGACCCGTCAGAGTGCATAATACGCCGCGAACTGACGGCAAACGGCAAAAGCCGTGCATTCATCAATGACACCCCAACCACCATTACCGCGCTGAAGAGATTAGGCAACCGCCTTATAGACATACATTCCCAACACCAGAATCTGCTTCTCGGACAAGAGGACTTCCAGCTGTCTGTCTTGGATACTGTTGCAGCAGTTCCTGAACTTGTACATTCCTATTCAGAGGCCTTCCGCAAATGGGCACAGGCAGTCAAGGCATTGGACGAGGCTAAAAACAATCTGGACGAGGGCAGGAAGGATGAAGACTATCTGCGCTTTTTACTTACTGAACTCAACAGTTTCAAGCCACAACCCGGCGAGGATGAAAGCCTGCAACAGCAATGCGACATGCTGGAACATGCACAAGACATAAAAACGGCCCTGATGCAGGGTTACGGTTTTCTGTCAGAAGGCGAGGCTCCTGTTACAGACACAGTGCGCCAGGTGCGGAATCTGCTTTCTTCCATACAGACACATTTCCCACAGGCAGAGGAACTGGCGGAGCGCATTGAGAGTTGCAGGATAGAACTTCAGGACATCGCCGGCACTTTGGAAACGGAAGGAGAAAGCATTGACTATGACCCCGAACGCCTCGACGAACTGCAATCCCGCCTGAACACACTGTATTCTTTGGAACAGAAACACCATGTCGGGACCAGTGAAGAACTGATTTCCATCGTGAAGCAGATGCAGGAACGTCTGGACATGATGGACAATAGCGATGAATACCTCAGGCAACTTGAACAGGAGGAAAAGGAGGCACGTGCGTTGGTAGACGGCATCTCTGCAAAACTCACCGAGAAACGTAGCGCATCTGCCCGAAAAGTGGAGAAGGACATCATTGCAAGCCTGAAGACCCTTGGTATGCCCAATGTACGCTTTCAGGTATGCATATCACCCACAAATGCCCCCACCCCCAGGGGTATGGACAAGGTCACCTTCCTTTTCTCGGCAAATCTGGGTTCAGAAATGCAAAGCATATCCCAGGTTGCCAGCGGAGGAGAAACTGCACGCGTCATGCTATCGCTAAAGGCTGTACTGTCTGACACCATGTCCTTGCCAACAATAATCTTCGACGAAATCGACACCGGTGTTTCCGGACACATAGCGGAATCCATGGCCACAATCATGCAGAAGATGGGGCGGCAGGGACGTCAGGTTATCAGCATCACCCACCTGCCACAGATTGCCGCTCTCGGCCAACACCACTACAAGGTGTGGAAGGAAGACTCGGAAAGCGTTACAAGAAGCCACATAACATATCTGGCTCAAGAGGAAAGGGTTTCCGAGATAGCCAACATGCTTTCAGGCAGTAACGTCTCCCAGGAGGCAAAGAACAATGCCCGTGCCCTATTGGGACTTTGACAATGACTCTGAAAGAACTTTCCCCAGACAGGCTCTACCTCGTTGCCCTGAGCGGAGGGGCCGATTCCATTGCTCTTGCACTGATGATGAAGGAGACGGGGCTCAATATCCATGCCCTGCATTGCAACTTTCATCTGCGCGGTGAGGAATCCGAACGCGACGAGAAGTTCGTCCGTCATTTCTGTAACAAGAACGACATACCGCTTGATGTTTGCCACTTTGACACCAGAACCCTTGCAAAGGAGCATGGTGTTAGCATAGAAATGGAGGCACGCGAACTCCGCTACAACTGGTTTGCGGAGCAATCGCTCAAACTGAACGCAGAGGCTATCTGCGTTGCACATCACAAGGACGACCAGGCAGAAACGCTTCTTCTCAACCTTATCCGCGGCACAGGGGTGCACGGACTCTCCGCCATGCATCCCGACCGCACCATCAAAGGCCTGCGCATACTACGCCCGTTACTCAACATTACCAAACAGGAGATATTGGATTACCTGTCCTCCAGGCAACAGGACTATGTTACCGACAGTACCAATCTTGAACGTGATGCACTCCGAAACCGTATCCGACTGGATGTCCTCCCCTTGCTCCGCGAACTGAATCCCAACATCACCGATTGCCTGGCACGTACTGCGCATAACGTACGCATGGAACTTGACTCCGATTCGGAAGAGGCAAGTTACCACAGATGGCTTTCACCCCTTGGTTTCAGCCGTCAGCAGATCCTGGATATATATGCGCATAGGCCAAAAGAAGGTGACGCCAACTCTGAATACACCGGACGAACATGGCTAAGTGCCACCCATGTTCTTTTGATGGATAGGGGGAAGTGGGTTTTAGATGAAAGAAAAGAACATGCTGATTCTGATATACCAAAACTTCTCATTCAAGAACTTCCCCAAGACACCAAACTTGGACATGATGAGTTTTTGAACAAGAATCAGGCCTTCATTGATGCTGACCGACTTGAAGGTTCGCTTACCCTGCGCCATATAGTTCCCGGCGACCGTTTCCGTCCATATGGCATGAAAAAGGGCACAAAACTTGTCAGCGATTATCTGACCGACCGCAAAATTAACCGGTTGTGCAAACAGCAACAATTTGTTGTCATAGATACGGCAAATGGTAATATCGTATGGCTTGCTGGCCATGAAATTGACCATCGCTATTGTATAACTGGCAATACTGTGCATATATTGCACTTATGCATAGAACCACACAGAGTCTAACACCTCCCTCTCCTATTGCCAATCCCTCGGGTCACAGGTGGCCTCTATCCTATTTTCCACATCTTCCGGCAAGGCGGAAAAGAAGTCCATGGAGGTGATGCGCTCCACTTCGTCCACGGAATTCACGTACTTGTCGCGCTTGTTGTTGCCAGCCTCATTCTTGTATACGAAACCAATGGCACGGGGATTGCCGCTCTGCACTCCCGTCAGCACTACCTTGAAGAATGCATCGGGGATGCGGATTTTGAACTCCTTGCCTATGTAGCCATACTTGGGCGTGCGATAGTTGATGGGGCCGCACACGATGTAGACAGGTTCCACCTCTGCCCAACGGCGACATGCCTCCTCCAACTCATTCCAGTCGCCGCGGTTCAAGTTGTGGTTCTGCGGACAGATATTGGTCATATAGAAGCTCTCGTTCATGGCACGCCAATGATACTTGTTGTCACCGGCTGGGCACATGTGTCCACGGTCCCAACCGCTACCCGAATACTCCTTCGTAGTAACGGCCTCATCCTCGGGAAGTTTTGGATTGGGATAGAAGTTGCTGCTACGGCTCTCCCTCACCACAAGTTTTTCCTTGTTCAGTTCCCATGCCACCCAGTTGGGGATACAAAGTTCGGGGTTGTAGGAAACGGTGTAGCCGTACTGTTCCAGAAGTATCTCCGCACGCTCCTTGGTGGAGACGGGGATTTCATAGGAAGCAGAGGTTGCATGCGTGTGCACCGAATCCGTTTTTTCCGGAACTGACGCCGGAGTTTTCTCCAATGCTGGAGATAAAAGGGCAATCAGCAATATAACAATTACAGAAAGAAGCAACCTTGTGTAATTGTGCTTCTTTGAAGTTGAACGTCTTTTACTTTTCTTCATATCCCTTTCATCAATGGCAATGGCAACACTGTTTCTTCTTTCTCAAACCGAGTTTGGGGAGGACGAGGGCATTGACAAGCAGAAGCAGGAGCAAGCCCGTGCATATCCAACTAAACACGCCGGCATGCTCATCGTGGCAGGAATGTACCTCCTTCAACTGATAGAGGAAATCTACCATACCGGAGAACTGGAGCACGTCGATGAGATAGCCGAAGGCCACGGCACCGAGGACTATAGAAAGGATATAAACCAGCATGGTGCGCAATCCCAAGGAACGGCGGATGAGAAGCATGGATGCGAAGTTGCATGCAGGTCCTGCCATGAGCATAACCAGGGCGGCACCGGGCGTGAGGCCCTTCATCATCAAGGCCACGGCAATGGGTATGCTGCCCGTGGCACAGAGATACATGGGCATGGCTATGCAAAGGACAAGGAGCATGCTGGCAAGCGTATTGCCCTGGAAGACGGCAAAGTATTCCGTGGGGACAAGCACCGTGATTGCGGCGGCCACAACCAAGCCTATTACCAACCATTTGCCTATGTCTTCCATCATGTCCACATAGGCATAGGTCAGCGCTTCCTTAATCTTGGTGAAGAAACTCTTGTGACTATGACAACCATCCTCTGCCTTCTTCTCTTCCGAATGGCAATGGCAAACATGCTCAACCTCCTTATGCGAGTGGCAACAGCAGGAATGTTCTTCGTCCTTCTTCTCCTCCGAATGGCAATGGCAAACATGCTTTGCCTCTTCCTTATGTGAGTGGCAACAACAGGAATGTTCTTCTGCCTTCTTCTCCTCCGAATGGCAACAACATTTCTTCTCAGATTCTGCCTTGTCCACGATGACACCGCCGAAGATGGCCGTAAACAGGGCGGCTATGGGGCGCACTATGGCAAAGGGAAGTCCCATGAGGGAGAATGTGGCTATGATGGAATCCACACCCGTCTGCGGAGTGGCTATGAGGAAAGACACCACGGCGCCCTTGGATGCGCCTTCCTTCCTGAGCGACATGGCCGTGGGTATCACTCCGCACGAGCACAAAGGCAGGGGTATGCCCAGCAGGGCGGCATTGAGCACACTACGGAACGACTTGCGCGAGAGATACTTGGTATAGAACTTGCCGGGCACGAAGGCGTGCATCAGGCCTGCCAGCAGAAAGCCCAGCAACAGGTAGGGCGACATGCCGGTAATCAGATAAACAACTTCTTGCATACGTGTAGTAAAATAATGTTTTCACGTGCAAAGGTACGCCAAAGTCCTTGCAAGTGAAAAGCAAAGGGGGAAACTATGGGATGACAACCAAAGTTGCTATTTTGAAGCACACTTCGGGCACAGACCCTTGACGATGAATTCCATGTCCCGGGCTTCAAAACCTTCGGGCAGGGCGATGTGGGGGATGGGCATATCCATCAGGCAGATGGTCTTTTGACACGAGGTGCAGGTGAAGTGTACGTGGCCGTGGCGGTGATCGTGATTCGGACAGGTGCAGAGGCAATATTTCTGCATACCCGAACCGTCGTCGATGGTGTGCAGGAGGCGCTTTTCCGCCAGCAGTGTCAGGGTGCGGAACACGCTGGAGTTGTCGGCCGTGACCATTTTCTCCATGACGTCCTGCAGGGAGAAGGCCCCGCCGTGCATCTGCTCGGTAATGGTCTTCAGCACCAGCAGGCGCACGGCGGTTATGCGGATGCCTGCCTCTAATAGTATGGATTCGTATCTGGAGCGTCCGTGCATGGGCGGGGATGAGGGCATATTACAGTTCAAAGTAGTTCTCCAGTTCTGCTGTAGCCTCTCCGTTGGCGTTCTCTATGTCGCGGATAATCACACCATGTTCCAACAGGGCAATGCGCGGACAGATGTCCACGGTGTGCTGGAGGTTGTGACTGGAGACGAGGATGGTGGCTCCGGTCTTCCTGTTGTAATCCTGCAGGAGGTGCTTTATGGCATTCTGGCTGGAGGGGTCGAGGAAGTTGAAAGGTTCGTCCAGGATGAGCACCTTGGGTTGCAGGAGCATGGCGCCCACTATGCCCACCTTCTGCTTGTTGCCGGCAGAGAGGTTGCGGATGAGTTTCTTCTGCCCTGCCACTTCGCCTGCCATGAAGTGCCCGAACTCCTGGAGGAAGGCGTCCACATCCTCCTGCTTGCGGCCGGAGATGCGCCCCAGGAACTGGAAATACTCGTCGGGGGTGAGGTAGTCGATCAGGAAGGATTCGTCCACGAAGGCTCCCGTCCAGTCCTTCCAGTCCTCTGTGGTGGAGACGTCCACGTCCGACTTTGCCAAGCCGTCTGCCATTTCCTCCGGCGAGGGTTGCATGAGCACACGGCCGGAATCGGCCTTTATCAGGTCAAGCATCAGGCGGAACAGGGTGCTCTTGCCGGCACCGTTGTTGCCCACCAGGCCAAGCATTTCGCCGTCCTTTATCTCGTAGCGCTCTATGTCCACGGCCACTTTCTCGCCAAAGGTCTTCTTCAGGTTCTCTATGATTATCTTCATAATGCGTTTCTATGCTTCTGTGTTTTGTTCGGTTATGAATTGCGGCTCGTGCGGAAACCGTCCATGTTTACGTATCTTCTGGCCATGAAGCGGGTGTAGATGTTGCGCAGCCACACCTTGTGCGTGGCAATGCCCAGCGTGCCCAAGGCTATCAGTGCCACATATCCCCACACGTCGCCCAGCACGAGTACCAGCAACTTCTCCAGGAGTATGGGCAGGAACAGGACAACCATACTGACTATCTGCTGCATCGTATTGCCCTGCTTGCCGGTGAGTTTCTGGTTCAGGGGCAAGGTGTTGTTGTTGTAAACCGCCATCTGGAATATCATGGGGTACATGACACCTGCCGTCAGGAACAGGTATCCGAGATTCATCCACAGGGAACTCCTGCCGGCAATGATGAGGGGCAGGACAATGAGGAAGGGGAATATGAGCACGGCGGTGTTGAAGTAGTACTTGGCTCGCAACAGAGCGTAGATGCTCTCCCTTCTGGCCATGAGGCCGTCTATGTAGTTGCCCTCGTAGCACATGATGGTTATGAGGGTCATCATGCCAAGGACCATGTAGTCGTACATGCACACGAAGGACGACATGAAGGCTCCGCTATAAACATCGCTGAAGTACTGTATCACGGAGAAGAACAGGATGAAGCCTATGCCCACGAAGAACTGCATGCGCACCTGGCTGTTGCGCATCCTCAACTTTATCTCCATCTTCAGGTACTCGCCCAGCGTGCCCCAGCGGTTCAGGTAGTTCATCTGCGTGGCGCTCTTCAGTTCCACCTCCTCCTTCTTGGCCACCTCGTTGTACACCATACGCATCTGCAAGGCATAGTTCGCCCAGTAGAACAGGGCAATGAGTGCAGCCGCACCTATAATATATAAAAGGTTGCCCTTGGCAAACTCGTACATCATCACGGTGCACGGCATGTCCAGAGGGTTCTTGTCGGGCACGAGCATCAGCGCCACAATGCCTCCGTGCACGGCCAGGGGCAGAAGCACCCACAGGAAACTCTTCATGCACAGGGCACGGCAGAACAGGTAGCACAACCCGTCGGCCACGCACAAAAGCCACCATCCCAGGAGCCACAGGAGGAAACCTCCCCACCCCAGCAGCGGGAGCACGCAGATGGCTCCGAAGGGCACGAGCATGAAGCCCCAGAAGAGGTTGCCCGAACTGAATGCCGTGCGGAGCAGGTAGATATTCATCAGGAACGACCTACGCACTGGCAGGATGCTATACTGGCGAACCTGCTGGGCGGGTGTCTCCTGCAAAACGAAGCGTATCCAGAAGTCCACCAAGAGCAGCCAAGGCAGGAACCCGTCCATCACGTGGAAGGCGGCCACACCGGGATACATGCCGCTGAAGCCCATGGGGAGCATCGCTCCCATAAGAAGCAGGATGGCGGCATAGTAGAGGACCATGAACCACATCAGTATCTTCATGAAGCGGTTCTTCTCCAGCATGGGGTGACGCTTGTCCTTCAGTTCCTGCTGCTCTACAAGCAAACGGTACAAACGGTACTTGTTCATCGCTATTGAAATGACCCCAAGGACTTTAAGGACTTTAGAGACCTTAAGACCCTTAGGGCTGTTTATTGTTTACTGGATGTTCATCTCAAACGGCATGCGTGCCTGGATGCGGTCGGCATCCTTCACGTTGCGCACAAGGGAGTAGACGGCATAACCCTCGCCCAGCAGTTCGCGCAACTCGCTGTCCAGGTATCCGCCCTTTGTCTGGTTCAGCAACTGGTCGAAGGGATTGTCGGGAGCGGGATAGCCCACGGCACGGAACTTCTCCACCTTGGCCAGTTCTGCGGCATGCGCCACGGCATCATCCAGGTTGCCCAACTCGTCCACAAGGCCGATGTTCAGGCCCTGCTCGCCTGTCCACACGCGACCCTCGGCAATCAACTTCACGCTGTCCTGAGCCATGCCGCGGCCGTCGGCCACACGCTTTGTGAAGAGGTCATAGCCACGGTTTATCATCTTCTGCATCTGGGCGCTCTCGGCCTCGTTGAAGGGGCGTGCCATGGTGCCTATGTCGGACATCTCGTTGGTCTTCACCACGTCAAACTTCAGGCCTATCTTCTCGGTCATCAGTTCGCTTGCGTCGGGAATCATGCCGAAGATGCCTATGGAACCGGTCAGTGTGGTAGGTTCGGCAAAGATGCGGTTGGCGGCACAACTGATGTAGTATCCGCCACTAGCTGCCATGCCGCCCATGCTCACCACCACGGGTTTCTTCTCCTTCAGCAGGCACACTTCGCGCCAGATCTGCTCGCTGGCAAAGGCACTGCCGCCGGGACTGTTCACGCGGATTACCACGGCCTTCACATCGTCGTCCTCGCGCAGGTCCTGAAGGTCCTTTATCATCTTCTCGCCCACAATCTGGTGCTCCTGGCTCATGCCGAGGCCCGTGCCCTGGCTCTGCACGATCTCGCCGTAGGCATAGTAGACGGCCACCTGCTCGTCCACTTTCTCGTCCAGAGTCTCGCTCTTTGCCACATCGGCTACGGAGGCGAATACCAAGTCGTCGTCCTCGTCCTCAAGGCCGCTCTTCTCGCGCAGGATGGCCTTCACCTCGTCCATGTAGCAGAGTTTGTCCACCAGACCTCCGTTCAGGGCCACGGAAGCCTCGGAAATCATTGTCAGCGAATCGGCCAGCGAGTTCAGTTTGCCCACCTCCATGTTGCGGCTCTCGGCCACGTCCTTCAACATGTTTGTCCAGATGCTGAAGAGATAGGAGGTAACCTGCTCGCGGTTGGCAGGAGACATCTCGGTGCAGATGAAAGGCTCCACGGCACTCTTGTATGTACCCACCTTGAAGACCTGCATCTTCACGCCAATCTTCTCCATCACGTCCTTGAAGAACATGATCTGCGAAGCCATGCCGCCGAAGTCCACGTTGCCCTCGGGGTTAAGCAGTACGGAGTCGGCCACGGAGGACAGATAGTAGGCCGTCTTGCCATAAGAGTCGCCATAGGCAACCACCCACTTTCCGCTCTCCTTGAACTCCACAAGGGCCTGGCGCAATTCCTGTGCCATACCGGGGTTGGCGCCCATGGCACCGCCCTCCAGATATACGCCGATGATGTTCTCGTTCTTGGCGGCCTTGTCCAGTGCCAGCAGGGCATCCTCCAGGGACAGGGGTTCCTCACCGTCGTTCATCAGCGAAGCGAAGGGATTGGAATCGCTGCGCTCTGCCAAGGTGCCGGAAAGGTCCAGGCGCAGGATGCTCTTTTCCTTGATGGGGGCACTCATGCCCTCCGTTGCCATCATTCCGGCCAGCGAGATGATGCTGATGATGGTGAACAGCGTCATGGTCAGGAATATACCCACCACGGTTGCCATTGTGTACTTGATGAAACTTTTCATAGTGTATTGATGTTTTTGTTTGTTTTCCGTATCTGTGCATTAGACGCACGTTCAACGCACAAAATTACATCTTTTTGGCGAAATTCAGCACACTTGCAAGCAAAAATATCATTCCACCGCATCATTTTGTCATTTGTCAAGCCAGGCAAGAGAGAGTCGCTCACCAGCCATCTCCAGTAGGGGGGGCTGTTTTGGAACATCCTGCCCTGGGGTCAGGATTCACGACCCAAGCATAAGGACGATATGCCCCTGCAAATAGGTCATCTCCCCTAATGCCTGTTTCGCTTGTAATTCTAAAGTTCCGCTCATTCTTCAGGAAAAAGCACCAGTTCGCTCTACGAATCCTCCCCCCCTGTGCACCAAGTGGATTTTGGGGGAGACAAGCAATTGTATCAGCAAGTCAAAGAACGCTATTCTGAGGAGGGGGCCCTGTTTTAGGGCGTCATCTGCTATCCCTCCGAATACGATGCAAAGATACAACATCTATTTTGCACAAAGTGACTTAGAGTGACTTAGAGTGACTTAGAGCGAAATATAATATGAGCGCTCAAACTTTTTAAGAAAAGACAGTCTACTTTCTTAGGAAAAGAGTCAACCTCTCCAGTGAAAGTAGTCAACTATACTCAGACGAAAGAGTCAACCAAATCCGTATGGGTAAGCAAGTGTTAAAAAACAAAGCCTAAAAAGAGTCAACCTTTTCCAGGAAAAGACACGGCGTTACAGCGTTACAGCGTTACAGTAAGAAAATGTACTATTATCTACTGAAAACTGAAAAGGTATAAAAATAGATTTTATTATATATATATTATTAATAATATATATATAATAAACTTTCACTTTAGGGTTCTGGCATAGCGATGATTTTAACTGTAACGCTGTAACGCTGTAACGCGTAACGCATAGCAATGTAAAGATTATTCAACCTTCACTGATATTTTACGAAAAGCGGATAACTGTTAGCAGAATTTACCCCAACGCTAACATCCGACCAACACAAAACACGCAACTTACATTATATTCCATTGTCACACAGCGTCTTACATTGCATTTTCATGCACGTCTGTATGCAAACCTGGTGTCGTAGGGAGCCTCTTTACGTGACGTTGTATTATCAGCGAGGAACTGACATATTGTCAGGCCCTCGCTAAAACATAGCCAGGGCATAGTCCTCACGGAGAATAAGCCTGAACGAAACGAGGATTTTCGTCCAGCATGGGCACAAAATGGATGTAAAGTATTTTTACCAAGATATTTACACTCGCCACCTGCACTCGCCACCTGCACCCCCACCCTTTGGATCTAATTTTCCAAAAGCAAACGAAGAAAATGAGCACAAAAGGTAGGGTGGACAAAAAGTAGGATGATTTTACTCTAAAAATCTCTTATTGGACAAAAAGTAGGATAGAATCCCTTGGCAGGGCGCGCCCTGCCAAGGGATTCTGCGTTTAATAATGTCGCATAATGTACTCATCTAACAA
>JAFVTT010000014.1 GCA_017503065.1 Bacteroidaceae bacterium
ACCTCTACGCCCGTTCCTTACAACGTTTGAAGAGCAACAAAAAAAGCATTTTTTTTACCATATCATTAATAATATGGCACAAAGATATGAATATCAAGACATTGATGGGCATGTCATCCTACTTTTTGTCCACCCTGCCTCTTTTTGTCATCTGTTTCGTCACTTCTCGGTTACAATGGAACCCCATTGCGCCCTCAAAGTGGCAAAACACCTGTTCAAAAATAAAGGTTATTATCATCATAACGCTAATGACCGATTTGGGTTAATATAGCACAGTCCCCATTCCTTATATGGTTTGGGGACTGTTTCGTGTGTATGTTTAAACCCAAATCTTTCATTAGGTTGTTACGCGCTAATGACCGATTTGGGTTTGAAGAAGTTTTGTTGTCAGGTAAAACTATTAGGTCAATGACTCATTTTCGTGGTGCAACAGTTTCATGTCTCCAATATAATGTGAGTTCGGTGAAATCAAGTTCAAACTATTACCCAACCCCAACAAAAGGGATCTACCCTTACATAATTAATGTTCTGGAAAACAAATTAATCCAGTCAATACTTGTTGTCTGTTTTTTTATAATAGTTATTTGCTGGCGATGCAACAAATTACACCAAGTGGCGAATTAGTTCCTCCCTGTCTCCCGGTAGATAGTCAATGACGGGGATTTCTATCATCGTGTAGGCACCAGGTTGCTGGCGCATGGTGGCACGTGCTGCATTTACCAGCACCTGCGAGGTGAGGGCGGGGTTGTTGATCTTCATGTTGAACTCGAACAACTGGTTGTGTGTCTGTCCGCTGACACCCTTGCGCACCAGGTTCACACCATGGCCCACATCGTTCAGGGCATCCACACTCTCCACCTGGAATACGTGTGTCTCGTCGTTGGAGAAGTAGGGGTCGGCCTTTATCTCCTTGGTAACCTCCTCCAGAGAAACGCCTTCCTCCAGTTCCACATACACCATGCGGCGGTGTATGCCTTCGCCCACTGGGATGGTCATGGACAGGGCATCCTTGACTCCCTTCTTGGAGCGCACGCAAACACTATGTCCCATGGAACGGCCGGGACCGAAGTTGGTGTAGGTCAGTCCCTTGGGGGCAAGGCTTTCCATCAGTGTGCGCACCACGCTGTCCGAACCTGGGTCCCAACCTGCGGCAATGATGCTGACGGCACCGCTCTCCTTGGCGGCCTTGTCCAGAGTGCGGCGGAGATCTACGATGAGGCCGTGGATGTCGAAACTGTCCACCGTATTTATACCCAGTTTCAGGCACTCCAGTGCATACTCCTCCACCGAGCGGGTGGGGGTGGCAAGGATGGCCACGTCCACATTCTCCAGTTCCTTTATGTTCTTTACTATGGTGTACTCTTCTATCTCGCGGGGGCATCCTTCGCGACCGGCACGGCGCACAATGCCCGCAATTTCCATATCTGAGGCTGCCTCCAGGGCTTCAACGGCTGACTTACCAATATTGCCGTATCCCACCACTGCTACTCTAATTTTGTTCATATAAAGTTCGTTTAAGTGTCTTTTTATTGTTTTTCGGTGCAAATGTACGACAATTTGCTTGAATAACCAAGTGCCTCATCTCAGTTTTTTATACTCTTTTAGCGCAAAATCTTTGTAATTGTTACAAATTCTTTGTACCTTTGTAGACAGAAAAAGCGATAAAGAAAACATATTAACCACTTAATACTTCAAGCTATGCAACTGCAGAACTTACAGAACGATTTTAAGGGAACGGCGTGGAAGCACGAGATTGACGTCCGTGACTTCATCCAGAACAACTACGAGCCTTACAACGGCGACGAGAGTTTCCTGGCCGGTCCCAGTGAGAAGACAAAGAAACTGTGGGACATCCTTTCCAAGATGTTCGAGGTAGAACGCGAGAAAGGCGTTTACGATGCCGAGACAAAGTTGCCCCAGAGCGTGAGCACATACGGTGCCGGATATATTGACAAGGAAAGCGAGGTTATCGTTGGTCTGCAGACCGATGCTCCCCTCAAGCGCGGTATCTTCCCCAAGGGCGGTATCCGCATGGTTGAGGCTTCGCTGAAGGCTTACGGCTACGAGTTGGATCCTGCCACCAAGGCAATCTTCACCAAGTACCGCAAGACTCACAACGAGGGTGTGTTTGCCGCCTACAACGATGACATCAAGGCTGCCCGTCACGCACACATCATCACCGGTCTGCCCGATGCCTATGGCCGTGGCCGTATCATCGGTGACTACCGCCGTATCGCCCTCTATGGTACAACAAACCTGATTGAGGAGAAGAAGCGTTTCCACAAGCGCATTGACATCCAGGAGTTCACTGAGGAGATTGTTCGTTGCCGCGAGGAGATTACCGACCAGATCAACGCCCTGAAGGAGTTCGAGCAGATGTGTGCTTCTTACGGTTTCGACGTTACAAAGCCCGCCACCAACGCTCGCGAGGCTATCCAGTGGACCTACTTCGGTTATCTGGGTGCCGTTAAGGACCAGGACGGTGCTGCTATGTCTATCGGCCGTATCTCTGCATTCCTTGACATCTACATCCAGCGCGACCTGAAGAACGGTGTCATCACCGAGGAGGAGGCTCAGGAGATGATCGACCAGATGGTGATGAAACTCCGTATCGTGCGCTTCCTGCGTACTCCCGAGTACAACGACCTGTTCTCCGGCGACCCCATCTGGGCAACTGCCAGCATAGGCGGTATGGGCATTGACGGCCGTAGCATGGTTACAAAGACCGACTACCGTCTGCTCCACACCCTCTACAACATGGGTCCCTCTCCCGAACCCAACCTGACTATCCTGTGGTCAGAGCGTCTGCCCGAGCCTTGGAAACTGTACTGCGCAAAGGTAAGTATCGACACCAGCGCCCTGCAGTATGAGAACGACGACCTGATGCGTCCCGAACTGGGCGACGACTACGGCATCGCATGCTGCGTAAGCCCCATGAAGATCGGTAAGCAGATGCAGTTCTTCGGTGCTCGCGCCAACCTGGCCAAGTGTATGCTTTATGCCATCAACGGCGGTCGCGACGAGGTTAGCGGCCAGCAGATAGGTCCCCGCTTCAGCCCCATCACCAGCGACTACCTCACATACGAGGAGTTCTGGCCCCGCTTCGAGCAGATGATGCGCTGGTTGGCAAAGACCTACGTGAACGCTCTGAAGATTATCCACTACATGCACGACAAGTACGACTACGAGGCATTCGAGATGGCTCTGCATGACGGTGACGTTCAGCGCACACGTGCCACAGGTATTGCCGGTATCTCTATCGTTACCGACTCTATCGCCGCAATGAAGAACTGCAAGATCCGTATCATCCGCGACGAGACAGGTCTGGCCGTTGACTACGAGATCGAGGAGGGCGAATACATCCCATTCGGCAACAACCATGACGAGACCGACCAGATTGCCGTTATGATTACCGAGAAGTTCATGGAGTACTTGCGTCAGCACCGTACATACCGCGACGCCATCCCCACACAGAGTCTGCTCACCATCACCTCAAACGTGGTATATGGCCGCAACACCGGTTCTACACCCGACGGCCGCAAGGCTGGTGTGCCCTTCGCTCCCGGTGCCAACCCCATGAATGCACGCGATGTCAAGGGTGCCGTTGCCGCTCTGGCTTCTGTTGCCAAGCTGCCTTTCCACCACTCTAAGGACGGTATCTCTTACACCTTCGCCATCACTCCCGCATCTTTGGGCAAGGACACTGAGACTCAGAAGCAGAACCTCGTGAACCTGATGGACGGTTACTTCACTCCCGACGGTGGCCAGCACCTGAATGTCAACGTCTTCGACCGCGAACTGCTGGTAGACGCCATGGAGCATCCCGAGAAGTATCCTCAGCTCACCATCCGCGTTTCCGGCTATGCCGTTAACTTCGTGAAGTTGACACGCGAGCAGCAGTTGGATGTTCTCAGCCGTACCATCAACCAGAGTTTGTAAGAAGACCCACCCAGAACGAACGGAAATGTGAAAACGGAAAACTGAAAACTGGTTTGCTTTAGCTTGATGGGCAAAGGCGAATAAAACTTAAAACGAAAAACAGACCCGCTCGTCTTTCAGTTTTTCACCTTTCGGTTTAATGGGTACGAATATCACGGCATGCCCCTCTCCTATATATATAAATAAGGTGAGGGGCATGTCCTCTCTTACTTGAAGCCCCTAAAGTCTCTAAGGACCTTAAAGACCTTAAGGTCCCTAAAATCCCCTTCCCCCAACTATGGCAAATACTCCATCCCCCCTCATAGGTCGTATCCACTCCCTGGAATCCTTTGGCACGGTAGACGGGCCGGGCATACGTTTCCTTGCCTTCATGCAAGGCTGCCCCATGCGTTGCCTCTTCTGCCACAACCCTGACACGTGGGACTTCAAGGCTCCGGTCAAGTACGAATGGACTCCGGAGCAACTTCTGGAGGAAACCCTAAAGTATCGTAATTTCATAAAGACCGGAGGCGTAACCTGTACCGGTGGTGAACCTCTCGTTCAGGCTCCTTTCGTGGAGGCATACTTCCGCCTCTGCCGTAAGGAGGGCATACATACGGCCCTGGACACCAGCGGTGTTATCTTCAACGATGCCGTGCGCAGTCTTCTGGAGGTCACGGATCTCGTCCTTCTCGACATTAAGACCGTGGACGACAATCTGCACCACCGCCTTACGGCGCATCATCGTACGCACACGCACCAGATGATGGAGTATCTGCAAAGCATAGGCAAGCCCGTATGGATCCGCCATGTGGTAACTCCCGGCATCAACGATGACGACGACCACCTTCTGGCCACCGCACGCTACGTCAGTCAATACAGCGTTGTAGAGCGAGTGGACATCCTCCCCTACCATGTAATGGGCGAATACAAGTACGCCCCCCTTGGCATAGAATATCCTCTCAAGGGCACTCCTGCTTTACCCATAGAAAAGAAGCGACACGCCGTGGAACTCTTCCAAAGGGTGCTTGCATGCAAGGTGGTGTAATGCTATTTCTTTTTTATTGCTTCCGCTAAAAACAGAATAGTCTACAGTAATGCGTCCGCAGTGCCCGTAAAGGTATTACGGAGTTATTTTTCAAAATTATTAGATTCTGCAATTATCTTATAATTAACTCCTAATCGGTCAATAGGCTGTTACGCGCTAATGACCGATTTGGGTTAAACTTCTTTTAGGGAACAGACCGTCCCATCGCTTGAAAATGATTGGCTAAACAGCGATGAGGCGAACTTGCATCAGTTTTCCGCGTATGCAAGAAAACCGTTTTTCTGTCTAATGCACTTATCGTATGTAAAAATGCGCTGATATTCCAACTATAGTTGATTATTCCAGCGTTTTTTTGTATTTTTGTATGCAAAACATTGTAGACCTATGCCACAGACTCTGAGAATACGATGCCGCAATAACGGGCAGATAATCAAAGTGCCGTTCGGGACAAGTTTGAAGGAACTGTATGAAGTGAGCGGTTTGGACATGAAGCATGGCCCCATGTGCGCCCTTGTGAACAACAAGGTGCAGGGCATGAACTACCGCTTCTACAATGCCAAGGATGTGGAGTTCAAGGACATCACATCCTCGCACGGCATGAGGACATACACGCTGACCCTCTTCCTGGTGCTTGCTAAGGCTGTGGAGGACCTCTATCCCGGAGGGCAACTGATAATAGGTGCGCCGGTGAGCCGCGGTTACTTCTGCGAACTGCGCATAGGCAGGGAGGTGACGGAGCAGGATGCCATGGCCATACAGAAGCGTATGCAGGAGATAGTGGCCATGGACGAGAAGATACACCGCGTGCAGTGCCCCATAGAGGAGGCCATAGACCTGTTCCGCTCCAAGGGAATGGTGAGCAAGGCAAGGCTTCTGGAGAGCCAGAGCAACCTGTATACCTACTACTACCGCCTGTGCGATACGGTGAACTACTTCTACTCCTGCCTCCTGACGAGGACAAGCCTGTTGCACCTCTTCCGCGTGGAGAAGTTCTTCGAGGGCCTGCTCCTGCGTGTCCCTTCTCGCAAGAATCCGGAAGAACTGGAGAAGATGGTGCCTCAGGAGAAAATGCACAACGTCATTCAGGAGTTCCACCGCTGGCAGGACATCCTTGGGGTGCGCAATGCCGGTGAGTTCAACGAGGCCGTCAAGGACGGGCATGCTTCGCAACTGATAAACGTGAGCGAGGCCCTTCAGGAAAAGAAACTGAACGAGATAGTGGACAACATCGTGGAGAAGGGTGCCAAACTGGTGCTTCTGGCCGGTCCCTCGTCCAGCGGAAAGACCACCACCAGCAAGCGTCTGGCCATCCTGCTCATGGCATCCGGCATGCGTCCGCACATCATCAGTACGGACGACTACTTCGTGAACCGTGTGGACACGCCCAAGGACGCCAACGGCAACTACGACTTCGAGTGCATAGAGGCCGTGGATACCGCGCTGTTCAACAGGCAGATGAACCAACTGCTGGCAGGCGAGGAGGTGGAGTTGCCACGCTACGACTTCAAGTTGGGCGAGCGTGTCTACGAGAACCGCCGCATCCGCATCGGCGAGGGCGACATCATCATACTGGAGGGCAACCATGCACTGAATCCCATACTGTCCGAACAGGTGCCGGAGGACAAGAAGTACCGTATCTTCATCAGTCCCCTTACCACCATAGCCTTGGACGACCACAACAACATCCCCACAACGGACATACGCCTCCTGCGCCGCCTTATCCGCGACTTCCAGTACCGTGGCTATTCGGCTTTGGAGACAATACGCCGCATGCCCAGCGTGAGTGCCGGCGAGGAGAAGTGGATATTCCCCTTCCAGGAACTGGCGGACTCCATCTTCAACAGTGCCCTGCTCTATGAACTGGCCGTGATAAAGGACCAGGTGAAACCCATCCTTGACCAGGTTGGCGAGTGCGAGGTGGAATACGCCGAGGCAAGCCGCCTGCGCAAGTTCCTGCGCTACTTCCGTAGCGTGCCGGCCGACCAGGTTCCGCCAACCTCTCTGCTTCGCGAGTTTGCCGGCGGTAGTTCGTTCAAATACTGACAATAAACGGAAAAGTGAAAACGGAAATCGGAAAACTCATCCGCTCATCCGTTCGCTCACCTTTCAGTTTTATAATAGTATGCCAATGCCAATAACAATCCCCTTCCTGCAAAGCATCCTTCGCCCCCGACCTGTGGACGGGCACAAGGGCACTTTCGGGCATGCACTGCTCGTGGCGGGCTGTTATGGCATGGCAGGTGCTGGTATATTGGCAGGCAGAAGTTGCATGCGCTCGGGTGTGGGCAAACTTACCGTACACATCCCCAAAACGAATAACGACATAATGCAGGTGGCGCTTCCCGAGGCAATACTGAATCACGATGAGGACGACTTGCGATGGGCATGCAGTCCTTTTGAATCATGCTTGCCCAACAAATACGCTGCCATAGGCATAGGGCCTGGCATAGGCAGGGAGGAGAAGACGGCAGAAGCCTTGTACAAAACGCTGCTGGAATTGAATTTCACCGAAGTACCCCTGGTGCTTGACGCCGATGCACTGAACATCCTGGCCGAGCATCCGCAATGGGCAGATATGATTCCCAACGGCACCATCATCACGCCACACCCGTTGGAGTACAGGAGACTGGTGGAGGCAGGGGCATGCATGGACAACGTCATCCTCGTGCTCAAGGGACACCCCACCACCATCACCATACCCGGCAATCCTTCCGCCCAGTACCAGTGCCCCTATGGCAACGATGGTATGGGCACGGCAGGCAGCGGCGATGTGCTCACTGGCATCATCCTTGGTCTTCTGGCACAGGGCTATCCCCCACGGGATGCCGCCATCCTGGGCGTGAGCCTGCATGCCATCAGCGGCGATATTGCCTCGGAGGCGCTTGGCAGGCACAGCCTCATCGCCTCTGACCTTACCGACTATTTACCACAAGCATTCAAACAGATAACCAAAGATACATTACAACTATGATCAGCATCATTATGGGCAGCACCAGCGACCTCCCCGTCATGGAGAAGGCTGCCAAGTTCCTGGACGAAATGGAGATTCCCTTTGAGATGAACGCACTGTCGGCACACCGCACACCTGACGAGGTGGAGCAGTTTGCACGCGAGGCCGAGGGTCGTGGCGTCCGTGTCATCATCGCAGGTGCCGGTATGGCGGCAGCCCTGCCTGGCGTGATAGCCGCAAGCACCACATTGCCCGTCATCGGTGTACCTATCAAGGGCATGCTGGACGGCTTGGATGCCATGCTCTCCATCATACAGATGCCTCCCGGCATACCCGTTGCCACCGTGGGTGTGAACGGTGCCCTCAATGCCGCCATCCTGGCCGCAGAGATGATGGCTCTCTCCGATGAGGCTCTGGCCGCCAAACTGAAGGCTTACAAGCAGGGCCTGAAGGAGAAGATTGTAAAGGCCAACGAGGAACTCTCACAGGTTAAGTACAAGTTCAAGGTCAACTGATAAACTATGGCATACACACGTCGCAAGTCCCATGAAATCACCGTGGGCAACATCCGTTTGGGCGGAGACAACCCCATCAGGGTTCAGTCAATGACCAACACCAGCACCATGGACACCGAAGCGAGCGTGGCACAGATTCTGCGCATAGCCGAGGCTGGTGGTGAACTGGTGCGCCTAACCACCCAGGGCACACGCGAGGCGGAGAACATGGACCTTATCAGCCAGGAGGTGCGCCGGGCAGGTTGCCCAGTGCCTCTGGTGGCCGACGTACACTTCAATCCCAACGTGGCCGACGTGGCGGCACATTATTGCGAGAAGGTGCGCATAAACCCCGGCAACTATGTGGATGCCGCCCGTCAGTTCAAGCAACTGGAGTACACCGACGAGCAGTATGCCCAGGAACTCCAGAAGATAGAGGACCGTCTGCTACCCTTCCTCGACATCTGTCGCGAGCACGGCACGGCGGTGCGCATAGGTGTGAACCATGGTTCGCTCTCCGACCGCATCATGTCGCGCTATGGCGACACCCCGGCGGGCATAGTGGAGAGTTGCATGGAGTTCCTCCGTATCTGCGTGCGCCACAACTTCATGAGCGTGGTCATCTCCATCAAGGCCAGCAACACTGTGGTGATGGTGCAGAGCATGCGCCTGCTCGTTCAGGAGATGGAGAAGGAGGGAATGACCTTCCCCCTGCACCTTGGTGTCACCGAGGCTGGCGAGGGCGAGGACGGACGTATCAAGAGCGCCGTGGGCATTGGCGCCCTGCTCACCGAGGGCATCGGCGACACCATCCGCGTGAGCCTGTCCGAAGCACCCGAGAAGGAAATCCCCGTAGCACGCCAGTTGGTGGACATGATTCCTGAGTGTAGCCGTCTTCGCCAGGAAGCAGAGGAGGGCATCAAGGACGATACCGTCACCCTCCGTCTGGAGGCCTCATCCCTGGAAGAACTCCAACTGAAGGCCGCCATGGCCGTGGGTGCCATCTTCATAGACAAGAAGGCACATCTGCTCGATATAGAGGCAGAGGGTTTCGACGAGGCCACCTTGCGCGACCTTTCCGACTCCATCCTGCAGGCGGCCCGCATTAAGTTCGTCAAGACGGAGTACATCTCCTGCCCTGGTTGCGGACGCACGCTTTACGACCTGGAGGGGACTATCCACAAGATAAAGGCCGCCACTGCTCACCTCAAGGGGCTGAAGATTGCCATCATGGGCTGTATCGTCAACGGTCCCGGCGAAATGGCCGATGCCGACTACGGCTACGTTGGTGCCGCCCGTGGCAAGGTTTCCCTCTACAAGGCCAAGGAGTGCATTGAAAAGAACATCCCCGAGGAGGAGGCCGTGGAGCGCCTGCTCAAGTTTATAGAGGAGGATTTGAAAACGGAAAGGTGAAAAGTAAAAGGTTAAAACTGCGAGTAAGCGGGGGCATTGTAGGGACACGGCATGCCGTGTCCGAATACAATATCAAGGCGGACTCGGCATGCCGAGTCCCTACAATGCTGCAGTTTTGACTTTAGCACCTTCGGGCGTCGACCTTCGGTTTTTCGCCTACGCTCATCAAGCTCCGCAAGTCCGTTTTCCGTTTTCCGTTTAGTATATGACAATACGCAAAGCAACAATATCCGATTCTCCCTTCATTGCCCTGGTGGTAGTGGAGGCTTTGGGCGACGACATCATGGAGAGGAGCGAAGGCACTCTCAGCGAGCAGGACAACCATAGGTTGGCCCTGCTTGCCGATGTGATATGCCGTGACGATACGCTATACAGTTGGCGCCACACCCTCATTGCCGAGGACACTGACGGTACGCCACTTGGTGCCATTGTGGCATATCCGGGAGACAACTACATGGAGATGCGCACCAACACCTTCTCCCTGCTTCGCGAACTCATCTCCTTCGACGTGGAAAGTATGGATGCCGAGGCACGACCAGGAGAGTATTATCTCGATAGCCTTGCCGTCACTCCCAATGCTCGCGGCAAGGGCATAGCACGCCAACTCCTGTTATCCGCCATAGATGAGGCTAAGGAACAAAGTCGTCCTGCCATCCTGGCATGCGAACCTAACAACCTTGGTGCCAAGGCCCTTTACGAATCCCTCGGCTTCCGCCACGATGGAGACCTCTTCATCTTCGGTCATCATTATTTGAGGATGGAACGAACGGAAATGTGAAAACGGAAAACGGAAAACTGCGAGTAAGCGAGAACAGAAGCATGGTAGGGACGCTGCGTGCAGCGTCCGAGAGCGATAAAACAAGACGGACGCTGCACGCAGCCGAGCGACAAGAAGCAAACCTGTTTGAATTGCCATCCGTGTTAAATCTATTGCATCCTTATAAATCTTGTGTCCCATTCTCCACATCCAACCGCTCATCCCCTAACTTCTTCCCCCTATAGGGGGATTGAGGGGGGCCTCACCCGTCTCTTCAACAAAGCCTGTACCGCCTACGCCCTTCTCTCCGATGGCGACAGGATACTCCTCGCCCTCTCCGGAGGCAAGGACTCCCTTGTCATGGCCCAGTTGATGGCAGAGCGTGCCCGTATCTTCAAACCATCCATACGGGTAGAGGCCGTGCATGTGGTTATGGACAATGTGCCCTACCAGACGGACATTGCCCACATGCAGGAGTTCTGCAATGCTCTTGGCATCCCCTTGCACATCCTCCACACCTCTTTTGACGAAAGCACCGACAAGCGCAAGACCCGCTGCTTCCTTTGTGCACGCTATCGCCGTAAGGCCATGTTCGACTTTGCCGTAGAGCACGGTTTCAACAAGGTTGCCCTGGGGCATCATCAGGACGACTTCCTTGCAACCATGCTCATGAACCTCCTCTACGAAGGTTCTTTCCACTCCATGCGTCCCTCCATGCCCATGGAGCATTATCCCCTCACCATCATCCGCCCCTTGTGCCTTGTTCCGGAATTGGACATAGCGTCCTATGCTGCCGCATCCCAATTGGTGCGTCAGATAGCCCCCTGCCCCTACGAAGACAGAACCCGAAGGTCGGAAATGGAACGCCTCTCCCAATCCCTCTGCACCCTGCACCCCGAGGCACGCCAAAGCATGTGGCACGCATTGGAAAAAGGGTGGGGATAGATGAGAACTTACCAAATACTAATCCCCACGATTCCGCAGACTATTCCGATGGCGGTGCCGGAGAGGACCTGCCCCAGGGTGTGGCCTTTCAGGTAAATGCGGCTGCTCATTACGGATCCGGAGAGGAGGATGGAAATGCAGAGCCACCATGTGGGGTTGAATGCAAAGATGTGACTGTAGGCCAGGAGGGCGCCTATGATGATCCCGGTGCCGGCCGAATGCATGCTCACCCTGTACCACATGTTGGTTATCACGCATGCGCACTGGACAAGAAGGCTCACCACCAGTATGGCTCCCATGAAGGAGGGCAGGTAAAGCCTGTAGCACACGTACATGCAACTGAGGTACGAGATGATATTTATAAAATAGACAATATAGCGGCGGTTCTGCTGGTGCAGGTCGTGCCTGCTCCATCCGTTGGTCTTGCGGATGAAGAAGGTCATTATATAAGGTATGGCTATGCTGAACACATACACCGACACCAGCACCCACAACTTGAACTCCCATGGCATCATGCTCAGGTAGGTGAGGGTGAACAGTATGATGAAGCCCACCAGCGGGTAGAACGCAGGTTGGAACACCACGGAGAGTGCCTGGGCTATGAGTCTTGCCGGTGTCATTCTCTTCTCATTCTGCTTGTGGGGATGCCCAGTTGTTCGCGGTACTTGGCCACGGTGCGCCGTGCCACGTTGAAGCCTTTCTGTTGCAGCATTTCGGCAAGTTCTTCGTCCTGGAGCGGGCGGCTCTTGTCCTCCTGTTCTATGATTTCCTTCAGGTCCTGGTGCATCTTCTTGATGGAAACGTCTTCCGTAGTGGCCTTGGCCTGTGTGGTGAAGAACCACCGCAGGGGGAAGGTGCCGTAGGGTGTCTCCACGTACTTGCTGTTGCATACACGCGATACGGTACTGAGGTCCTGTTCCGTAATCTTGGCGATGTCCTCCAAGCGCATGGGGCGTAGCAGGGTCTCGTCGCCTGTGACCAGATATTTGCGCTGCAACTTTATGATAGCCTGCATGGTGCGCATGATGGTGTGTCTGCGTTGCATGATGGCACCGATAAAGAGTTTGCCGCGGTTCACATAGTCGCGCACGAAGTCCACGTCGATCATCTCCATGGCGTCCTCGCTGACGGAGAGGGTGGGCAGGTCGCCGTCGTTCAGGGTAAGGTCTATGTTGCCATCCTGGTCAACGTCTACAATGACATCGGGGGTGATGTGTGTCTCTGCAGAACTTGCCTTCTCGCCCATGGAACTGCCCGGACGCGGGTTCAGCCGCCTTATCTCATGGCGAAGCATCTGCACCTGCTGGTCGGAGAGTTTGTACCTCTGCCTTATCAGGTCCCAACGGTTGTGGCTGATGTCGTCCCAGTTGCGCTCCAGAACCTTCAGCAACAAGGGCGTATGCCCGGGAACGCTGCGGTACCCCTTGCGCTTGCATTGGATGATGAGGCACTCCTGCAGGTTCCTTGCCCCCACTCCGGGAGGGTCGAAGCGCCATAGGATTTGGAGGATTCGTTCCACCTCCTCCGGCGTGGTGTCCAGATAGTGGTAGATGCTCAGTTCGTCAGCAATCTGGAAGAGAGGCTTGCCAAGCAGGCCATCGTCGCCCAGGTTGCCTATAAGGTATTCCAGTATCTGTCTGTCGTGCTCCGAGAGGTCGCATCCTCCGGCCTGCTCCATCAGTTGGTCGTAGAAGGATTGTGTGTCCGCGCTGTCCATGCCGTTGCCCTCATCCTCTGCCTCGTTTCCAGAGGACTGGCGCAGGAGATAGTCGGGGATGTCGTCTTCGGTGGAGTAGTCCTGCCTGGCATCGTATTCTGTATCCTGCCCCTCGCCGGTGCCGCCGTCTGTCTGGATGTATCCGTCTCCGCTCTCGCTGCTGCTGGCCTCCAGATAGGGGTTCTCTGCCAGTTCCGTGGCTACACGCTCGCGCAATCCCTCCAGAGGGAGTTCCACCAACTTGGACGCCAGCACCTGCATGGCGGTCTGAAGTTGTATCTGTTCCTGCGTGAGTTTCTGTTGTTGGATTAGGGACTGGGGCATGTTGAACGGAAATGTGAAAACGGAAAACTGAGGTGAACGGTGAGAGGATTGGTTTTCCGATTTAATCCCACATTGCGGTCTTAAACCAGTTTATAATCGAGTTGCTTTTTATATAGGTCGGCACGTGCCACCTGTACGTGCACTTGGTCGCCCAGGTTGTAGGAGCGGTTGCGCCGGCGTCCTCGCAGGCAGAAGTTCTTTTCGTCGAACTCGTAGTAGTCGTCGTCCAGGTCGCGCAGAGGCACGAAACCCTCGCACTTGTTCTCGTTCACCTCCACGTAGAGACCGAACTCAGTAACGCCGGAGATGGTGCCCTCGAAGGTCTCGCCCAGGTGCTCCTTCATGTACTCCACCTGCTTGTACTTGATGCTGGCGCGCTCTGCCTGTGCTGCCGTCTGTTCGGCATCGGAGCATTGCTCGCACAGTTCCTCGTACTTCATGGGATTTACGCTACGTCCGCCCGTGGCATACTTGGTAAGGAGGCGGTGAAGCATAAGGTCGGGGTAACGTCGTATGGGCGAGGTGAAGTGCGTATAGTGCTGGAAGGCCAAGCCATAGTGACCGATGTTGTGCACGCTGTAGCGGGCCTTCATCATGGCACGCAGGGTCACCATCTCTATGACGTTCTGCTCCGCCTTGCCGTGCACGTCGGCCAGCATCTTGTTGAGGTTCTTGGAGATTTCCCCCTTGGTTCCCTGAGTCTTCAGACGATAGCCGAACTTGCTCACGAAGTCGCCCAGGCGCATCAGTTTTGTCGGGTCGGGCACGTCGTGTATGCGGTAGGGTATCACCTTTGCCTTCTGGTTCTTGGGCACCTTGCCTATGCTTTCCGCCACGGTACGGTTGGCCAGGAGCATGAATTCCTCGATGAGTTTGTTGGCATCCTTGGCCACCTTGAAGTAGACGCTGGTGGGCTTGCCCTTCTCGTCAATGTTGAAGCGCACCTCGCATCGGTCGAAATCCACGGCACCGCTTTGGAAACGGCGTCGGCGCAGTTCCTTAGCCATGCGGTTAAGCACAAGAAGCAGTTTGCGCTCCTCGGTGCCGGGGGCAAAGGTTGTGGAGGGAACGTGGTCTTCTATGGGCACAAGCACATCGCCGGGAGCATTGTAGTCCTGTTCGCTTGCCTCGTGTTCCTCCTCCAGAATCTGCTGGACCTGTCCGTAACTGAAACGGCGGTTGCTCCGTGTCACCGTGTGCAGAATCTCATAGTCCTTCACCTCGGCCTTCTCGTTCATCTTGAAGATGACGCTGAAGGTAAGTTTGTCTTCGTCGGGACGCAGGGAGCAGAGGTTGTTGCACAGGCTTTCCGGCAGCATGGGTATGGTGCGGTCCACCAGGTAGACGCTGGTGCCACGCTTCAGGGCCTCCTTGTCTATGGCCGAACCCTCGGTGACATAGTGGCTCACGTCCGCTATGTGCACTCCCACTTCGTATAGCGTCTTGCCCGTGTCGCCACCGTCCTTCAGCACCTGTATGCTGATGGCATCGTCAAAGTCCTTGGCATCGTGCGGGTCTATGGTGAAGGTGAGCACGTCGCGCATGTCGCGGCGGCGGTCGATTTCCTGCTGGGGAATCTCCCTGGGGATGCGGTCGGCTATGGCCTCCACGTTCTTGGGGTAGGTGTAAGGCAGGCCGAACTCCGCCAGGATGGCATGCATCTCGGCATTGTTCTCGCCGGTGCGTCCCAGAATGTCCACCACCTTGCCGATGGGGTTCTTGGTGCCTTCCGGCCACTCCACCACGCGGACAACGGCCTTGTCGCCGTTCTTGCCCTTCTTCAGGAAGTGCTTGGGGATGAATATGTCGGTAGCCAGGGTACGGTCCTCGGTGAGCAGGTAGGCATAGTCCTTGCTTACCTTCAATGTGCCCACGAACTGCTTTTCCGAACGCTTCACTATCTCTATGACCTGTGCTTCGCGGACATGGTTGCGGCGGCGTGCCAGCATGGAGGCCTTCACCTGGTCTCCGTCCATGGCATGCATGGAGTTGCGTTCGGCCACTAGGATGGGTTCTCCGCCATCATTGGGGTGGAACGTGTTCTTGCCGTTGGACTTGCGGTGGAAGACTCCCTCCATTACCTGCGACGGTGCATTCAGCGTATAGCAATAGCGGGCGGTTTCCTTGATATAGTCGTCCAGAAGCATGTCTTCCAGACAATCCACACAAAGCATCTTGGCAGGGTGGGTGGTCAGTTTCAAGTCTCTGAACAGACGTTTCAGGTCATACACCTCTCCTGCATTCTGCTGGAACAACTCTATGAGTGACTGCATCATATCCTTTTTCCTGATGTACTTGCCTCCGCTTTTCTTGTTTCCCATGGTGATGTCTTTTTGTTCGGGTTGCCCCGATGGTTTTGTTAAGGCAAAGATACGCTTTTTTCCTGTCATAACGGCAAACTTGATTTATTTTAGTTATCTTTGCCCTCAAATTGTAATGTCGACATGAAAAAAGTATTGGTAACAGGAGCCAGTGGTTTCATTGGCAGTTATATCGTGAGCGAAGGACTGGAGAAGGGATACGAGATGTGGGCAGGCATGCGTGGCACCAGTTCCAAGGGTTATCTTACCGACGAGCGCATAAAGTTCGCCCAACTGAACCTGGGCAACAAGGAGGAACTCAAGAGCCAATTGTCGGCATACAGGGAGCAGATGGGTGGCAAGTGGGACTTTGTCGTCCATGCCGCCGGAGCCACAAAGTGCCTGAAGATGGAAGACTTCTACCGCACCAACACTCAGGGTACCATCAACCTCATAGAGGCTCTGCAGGAGACGGATATGGTACCCGAGCGCTTTGTTTTCGTCAGTTCGCTCAGTGTGTTCGGCGCCATTCACGAGACACCGGTAAAGGCTGTCCCCAAGGGTTATGGCAAGGGAACGGAAATTTCCGAGGAGGAATCCATTTACAAGCCCATCAAACTTACAGACAGGCCTGAACCGAACACGGCATACGGCATGAGCAAACTCAGTGCAGAGCGCTATCTGAAGGGGCTGGACCCAATGAAATTTCCCTTTGTTATACTCCGTCCCACCGGTGTCTACGGTCCCAGGGAGAAGGACTACTTCGTCATGGCCAAGAGCATAGCCGGGCATACCGACTTTGCCGTCGGCTACCAGCCTCAGGAACTGACCTTCATCTATGTGATGGACGTGGTGCAGGCCGTATTCAAGTCCATGACGGCACCTGCCGCCTTGGGCAGGGCTTACTTCCTGAGCGATGGCAAGATATACAACTCGCGTCGCTTCTCCGACCTCATCCAGCAGGAACTTGGCAATCCTTGGGTTCTGCGCGTGAAAGCGCCGAAGTGGGTCCTGAACATCATTTGCAAGGTGGGCGGACAAATCAGCCGCATGACCGGCAAACTGATAGTGCTGAACGAGGACAAGTACAACATCCTGTCCCAGCGCAACTGGCGTTGTGAACTGGAACCTGCTCGCCAGGACCTCGGTTTTGAACCGGAATGGAGCCTGGAACGCGGAGTGAAGGCAGCCATAAAGTGGTACAGGGAGGCAGGGTGGTTGTAACCTTATTATAACATCTGTTTTCCGGATAATTGCAATTGCCATCCCGCTGAGATTCATGCCGGCTATAGCAAAAAAAAAAGAGCGCCGATTCTCACGAACCAAGCGCCCTTCACACCATGACTAATGTTATGATTAATCTCTCAAACTTCTACTTCAGATTCCTGAAATCAATCTGGTTTCTTTTACCTTAAACAAGTATCAGTTGAGTGGTGTTAACCTAAACAAAC
>JAFVTT010000015.1 GCA_017503065.1 Bacteroidaceae bacterium
ATCAATGTCATAACGACAATTAATAATTCTAATAGCCAATCTCAAAGCCAAGAACAATCATTGGCTGTGGAGTTGTTTATTGAGGCAATAAAAGATGATTTAACTGGTCGCCAAATTAAGGAGTTGAAATCCGTTGTAGCCGAAGCTGACAACGATTTGCAGAAGGCTCGTCCAGGCATTCTTGCCAAACTCAAAGAATTCGGTGCAGATGTCGCCTCAAATATTGTCGCCAACATCCTCACTAACCCAATGATTTGGGGCGGATTGTAAACTATAAAATGCTAACCATGAAACTACTATCTTTACATATAGATAAATACAAAAACCTGACTGGTGATTATGATTTTACCAGTCAAGATGGGTATATTGCGTTAATAGGTGAGAATGGCTCAGGAAAGAGTAATTTATTAGAGGCCATCAGTTTGATATATCACGGCATATTTGATAAGAAAGAAATTCCTTTTGATTATACGATAAAATATCAAATAGAAGACTCGATATATGAAAGAGGTAAACGAATTGCAAAGAAAGATGGTGAAACAATAAAAGCCTCTGATATTTACCATCCCTCTTCTATTATTGCTTGTTATAGTGGAGAAGATAGGAGATTGTGGGCATTAGCATACAAGGATTATTATAATCGTTACTTTAATAAGGCGATTGGAGAGAACTACTATACTCCCAAACTTTTATATATTGATAAGAGTTGTTGGGAGATAGCCTTAATAGCCTTAATTTGTGCATATGACACCCCAACTGTCAATACATTCCTAAATAATTTAGGGATTACAGATATTAGCGATATAACTATTTCTTTTCAAATCGATGAAGAAAGACGCGAGATGTTTAAAAAACATGATGCGCTTAGATGGTTTAATCGAGTGACTCCTGATGGCACTATTAATATCAATGCAAAAACATTAGCAACAACAGATACAAATCCAACTAGTGCATTAGCCCAAAAAGAGTCTAAATCTAAATTGGTTTTTCAGTATTTATATTTATTGTCTCAACCTGAGCGTAAGGAAGGAGAACCTAACCGAGTCCAAAAACTAATTAATTCAATAGATATAAAACTAAAAAATGTTAGTTTTGGCGACCTAAGTGAGGGTGAGAAGAAACTCATTCTAATAGAATGTATAACTAAGGTTCTTGGTGATAATAATTCATTATTACTTTTAGATGAACCAGACGCACACACCCATATAGCAAGAAAAAAAGAGTTACTTGAAGCAATAGAAACTTTCGAGGGGCAAACTATATTGACTACACATTCACCGGTGTTTGTAAACGATATATACAAACATCACAAAGATTGTTTGTTTCATATAGAGAATGGTAAAATTATAACATCACAATACATTAACGCATTAACAAAGCTATCTGCAGGTGAAATAGATTATATTAATGGAACAATCGTACTAAGTTCCAAGCGCTTGCTTATTACTGAAGGTCCTTACGATAAGAGATATTTAGAAAAAGCTCTAGATATATTCTGCAACAAAGATGAGAAGTATAAGGTTTTGCGACAAGTCGCTATTATTCCTAGTAATAGTGCTAGTAATGCAGATACTTTCTATCGACAAGTTATCGAACCGCAGTTAGATAAATATGAACAAATTGTTTTTATGTTTGATTATGACAAAGAAGGTGTAAATGGTTGGAATGGTATAACTAAAATTCGTGACCCCAAAACTAAAGCAATATTTTATCAGTCAGATTATTCTGAAATAAAAGACACTAATGTAAAAAATGTGAATGCAGAGGACACCTTCATGGTTGAGGATTTATTCTCTCCAAATGCATATAAAGAAAAGGTAGAATACATACATATGAAGCATTCTCATAAAGATTTTAGATGTAATAATCAGGGAAAGACAACAGAGGCGATAAAAAAACATATTGAAAACAATTATTCCAGTTTTGATGATGATTGGTTTGATGGATACAAAAATGTGCTAAATAAACTTATAGACATTTTCAATTTATAATTATGGGCAAAACAGTAACCACATACTTAATTGACGGAGATCCGAAAGGAACTCAATATGCATTCATCAGCAACAAGATTTGTCAGATGTTCGTCGTGCCACGCTCTAATCTTGCTTATCTCAATACGCAGGAGAAGTTGCAGAAGCCAGCATTTTACATTTTGTTGGGCGAGGATGAAGCAACGAAGCCTCAAGCGTATATTGGAGAAACCGAGAATTTCCGTGAGCGAGTGAAAGACCACGACAGCAAGAAATCATTCTGGCAAAAGGCCCTCATATTTGTATCGAAAGATGCCGATATGACCAAAGCTGATGTACAATATCTGGAGCATAAAGCAATAGCTGAGGCAAAGAAAGCAAATGCTTTTGTGTTGAGCGATAATAAGCAGACCCCCAAGGCTCCTAATTTGCCAGAGTATCAGCAGGACTCAATGGATGAGTTCTTTGAGGATGTAAAATTCTTGGCATCGTTCATCGGTTGCAATATCTTCGAGGTATCTCAACCAAAGGTAGAGCATATCTTCTACACCAAAGGTAGAGGTTGTGATGCGAAAGGATTTTATAGTTCAAATGGTTTTACTGTTCTGAAAGGCAGTGTAATCTCCAAAACGATGGTGCCATCATTCAACTGGAGGGATAAACGTGAAAGCATGCTAAAGGAGTATACCGCCATTGAGAATGATAAATTAGTAATGACATCTGATAAAACATTCTCAAGTCCTAGCACTGCTGCTGATTTTTGCATAGGCAGTAGCAATAATGGCTGGCTCGTGTGGAAAGATAAAGAAGGTAACACATTGGATTCAGTTTACAGAAAACAATTGGAATAATAGCTATGGAAAATTATAATATGATTATTGCAGGTGTTATAGGATCTGCTATAACTTTGCTATTAACAGCGCTTCTCGATTATCTAAAAGAGAGGTATCGCGCTAAGATTGAGATACAAAAACTTCTTTTCCACAGAAAAGCTGATACGGTAGAAAATGCCGTCTCTTGGCTTCAAGAAGGAATAGATTGTTTAAGAATGATGCAATCAGCATGTGACGATATTGAAGAAGAATATAATCCCATAGTTTATGAGAGACTTCTCAAGTCTGCTATACAAGCTAATAAATTGTTTGAAGATTCTGGTAAATTCCTAAATCGAATTTATCTCTATTATAATTTTGCAGATATTGAAAATAAGTATAACACAATAGAATCTTGGGATTATATAAATTTTGCCATAACCGAAATAGGGAAATTGGACCAAAAAGCACTTGGTTTGCGTAATAATGGATTATCGGATGATAGTGAAGAAATCAAGTTATTAAGAGCTAAAGCAATTTGCCTTTTTAGAAATTTATCAAAATCACTTAATGCCAATATTAATTCAATGGTAGAAATACTCTGTAAATTAAGAACGGAGTTTAATAAATATTCAAAATAAATAACAAAACTAATGGCAACTTCATATGACCGAAACCAACCGAATAGAATATAAAAGAGAATTAACCTCGGAACTTGATATTGAGAAGGAGGTTGTGGCGTTCCTTAACTACAAGGAAGGCGGATACATCTATATCGGAATTGATAAGGATGGTTCAACTGTGGGCGTGAATGATGTGGATGATTGTATGCTTCGGTTGAAAGACCGTATTAAGCACAACATTTCACCTTCCGCGATGGGGCTGTTCGATATTGCTGAGGAGCAAAAGGATGGACGTAGCATTATCAAAGTTACGGTGGCGAGTGGTATTGAGAAACCATATTTCAAAACGAAGTTTGGAATGACTCCACGAGGTGCGTATTTGCGTGTTGGAACATCTGCAGAGCCTATGCCTCAGGAGCAGATTGACCGTCTGTTTGCTATGCGTACACGCAATTCTATAGGCCGTATCGTTTCTAACCGTCAGGATTTGAGTTTTGAGCAGTTGCGTATCTACTACGATGAGCGAGGCAAAAGGCTCAATGATAATTTCAAGCGAACATTAGAATTGCTTACGGATGATGGCAAGTATAATTATGTGGCATATCTGTTGGCTGATGAGAATGGCAATTCAATTAAGGTGGCTAAGTATTCAAGCCTTGACCGTTGTGATTTGGTTGAGAACAATGAGTATGGTTATTGCTCCCTTATCAAGGCAACAAAAAGTGTGTTGTCAAAACTTGACATTGAAAACAAAGTGGCTGCTACCATAACTCCAATGGAACGCATTGAAACTCCATTGTGGAATAAGGTCGCTTTGCGCGAAGCGGTAATCAATGCAATAGTACATAATGACTATTCGTTTGAAGTTCCACCCAAGTTTGAGATATTCCCCGATAGACTTGAAATTACATCTGCCGGTCGTTTGCCCGAATCTCTTACAAGGGAGGAGTTTTTCAATGGTATCTCTATTCCTCGCAACAAGGAGTTGATGCGTATCTATCGAGATGTAGAGTTGGTAGAGTCGTTAGGCTCTGGCATACCTCGTATCTTGCGTGCATACGGTGAAGATTGCTTCAAGTTTACAGATAACTTTATTCGCATAACCTTGCCTATAAGAGCATATGCTCGTGTAAGTGGGGGTGTAAGTGGGGGTGTAAGTGAGGGTGTAATTTCTAATCTTGAAGGGATGACAGATGCAGTTAAAGAAGAATTGCTCAATATTTTGAAACTCTTCAAAGATGATGAAGGAATGAAATTAAAAGATATTGCCTCGAATCGTGAACGTCCTGTCAAAACCATTGAACGGTATGTGAAAATCCTTAAAGACCTATCTCTCTTAGAATTCAGGGGGGCGCCTCGTAATGGAAAATATTATAGAAAATAAAACAGAACAGTTTATGTCAAAGGCCCTGATAGGGGCGGTTCCCGGGAAATAATAGAATAGCACCATGAAACATGCTCAGGTCCACGATTGCGGACAAGGGGAGGAAGATAAAATTATGACGATATGAACAACAACGGACAACCATCCATACTGCTCATCTATACAGGTGGGACCATAGGTATGATAGAGAACCCGGAGACGGGGGCTTTGCTCAATTTCGACTTCGACCAGTTCCAGCACTATGTGCCGGAGTTGAAGCGTCTGCACCTGCAGATACACTCCTATACGTTCAATCCTCCGATAGATTCGAGCGATATGGAACCCAAGCATTGGGTGAAGATAGCACAGGTGATAGCGGACAACTATGAGAAGTACGACGGTTTCGTGGTGCTTCACGGTACGGACACTATGGCCTTCACTGCTTCGGCCCTGAGTTTCATGCTGGAGAACCTGGCCAAGCCTGTGGTGATAACAGGTGCACAGTTGCCCATAGGCAAATTGCGCACGGACGGAAAGGAAAACCTGCTTACGTCCATAGAGATTGCCGCCGCTCGCAATTCTGCCGGCGAACCGATGGTGCCGGAGGTGTGCATCTTCTTTGAGAGCATGCTGATGCGCGGCAACCGTACCAGCAAGATAAATGCCGAGGGCTTCAATGCTTTCCGCTCGTACAACTATCCGCCCCTGGCCGAGGCCGGAATAAACATCAAGTACGACACGCTGCACATCCGCAGGCCCAGTCCCGATGCTCCGTTCCGTCCGCACTATTCCCTGGAGACGGGTATCTTCATACTGACACTCTTCCCCGGCATACAGAAGGAGTATGTGGAGGCGGTGATAGGCATGAAGAACCTCCGCGCCCTCATCATCAAGACGTACGGGTCGGGCAATGCTCCGCAGAAACCGTGGCTGTTTGAGAAATTGAAGGAACTTGACCGTCGTGGCGTCATCCTGGTGAACATAACGCAATGCTCCAAGGGTACGGTTGAGATGCGCCGCTACGAGACAGGGCGTCTGCTCCTGCAAGCCGGTGCGGTGAACGGTTATGACGGTACGATGGAGAGCACCGTGTCCAAACTGATGTTCCTCTTGGGACAGGGCTACTCGAAGGACGAAATCCTGCCCCTGCTCAATACCAGCATTGCAGGTGAAATAACAATACCTGAGGAATAGTACCTCTTCTCCTATCTTTCCTGATTGTTTGTCTATCGGTGCAGGTAGACAAAAAGGCACAGGTAGAAGGGGTTGTGTGCCTATTCATGGTTTGTGCGGTGTGTCTCACTCCGTATCGGTGCTGTCCGCCTGTTGCCAGAGCGGTTCGGGATAGATGGCCATGATGCGGTGCTGCAGATCCAGTTCGGGCATCTCCTCCTCTTCTGTCTTCATGCGGAACGGCACCTTGGCAGGCGTGTATATGCTTATCTCCACCGGGGCGAATCCTCGGCCAATGAACCCCAGTTCCCTGGCAGCCGCGCGGGAAAGGTCCAGAATGTATTTCTTGGCAAATGGACCGCGGTCCGTCACCTCCACGATAACTTCCTTGTCGTTCCTCAGGTTGCGCACCTTCAGCAGGGTGCCGAAAGGCAGTTTCAGATGGGCGCATGTCATGCTGTCCTTGTGGTACGGTTCTCCGTTGCTCATTTTGTTGCCGTGCAGGGCATCGTGGTAGTACGACGCTTTTCCCTTCAGAAGGAGTTGTGCATGTAGGTTCGTACCATAGAAAAAGCACAGGAGGCATAGTAGAAGGAGGCGTGTCTTCATATAATATAAATTAAGGTATATTAGTCATGTTCTGCGATGGTAAAGTTACGATTAAGTGAGTGAATTACCAAATTTATATGAGTAATTCCGAACGTGAGTAACTTCGCCGTTGGTCAAAGTTACGAATAAGCGAGAGAAAAGCAAAATAAAGCTTGCTTAAATTTTGCATTTCCGGGCGAAAGTAACTTCGCCAGAGGTCAATGTTACTTCCTATGGCACCTCAATGTATGCACCTGGCAACCCGGCGATGAACCTCATCACCCCGTTCTGACACCATATCAGCCCCTCCACCACAGGTATGCACCAATGCATTCCGGCATATAAGCCTATGCTGAAGTATATGGTCAGCGTGGTCAGTGGTATGGCTACAAGACTGGTCAGGGCACTATACGTGGCAATACTGTTGAAGTAGAACATAGTCAAGGGGAGAGTGGCCAGTTGCGCAGAGATGGAGATTGCCAGACTGCTCAGTAACATTCGTGGCAACAGGGGGAGGTGCCTCCAGTTCTCTGTCGTAGGAATACCCAGAATGATTATTCCCAGCATGGCGGCGCAGGACAATTGGAAGCCTATGTCCCAAAGCGAGGCCGGGTCGGTGAGGAACACCACGGCGGCGCTCACGTTCAGGATATCCAGTTGCTTCCTCCTCTCACCGCACACCTGTATCAGCAAAGCCAGCGATGTCATCAGTGCTGCACGGATGAGGCTCTTGGGGCAACCCGTCATCACGGCATAGGACCATAGTAACAGCATTATGGCACAGAAAGCGGGCCATTTCCATCGTGTATAGGTCAGGTTCTGCATCACCAACCTGAATGCCCCATACAGAATGCCCAGATGCATGCCGGAGAGGGCCAGCAAGTGTGCGGCTCCGGCCTCTCTGTACAGTTGCTTTGTCTCCGGTGTGAGGAATTCCCTGTTCCCCAAGGTCAGTGCCACTATCTGCCCGAAGGATTCCTGATTCAGTTCCATGCCAGCCAGCCTGTCCTGCAGAAAGGCGGCGCATCCCTGCCAGATGGTAAACATCCATTCTCCCACAGAACATTCTGTCCAGTTCCTGCTCAGGGAATTGCCAAGAAACCAATAAAACAGAAATCCGCAACACCATGCTCCCACGAGCACAGCAATGCGGATTATTGGTCTCCTCAGTGTCGGATTCATGTCGGATAGAGGCGACTCGAACGCCCGACCCCTACGTCCCGAACGTAGTGCGCTACCAACTGCGCTACTATCCGAATGCTTCTGTAAAGCGTTGCAAAGATACGCCAAAAAATGTATAAAACCTTGTTGTCATGCGAGGAAAATATCACTTAAAGGCATATTTTACGCTAAAAAGCTAAAAAGTTGCCATATAATTTGTGTGAATAAGAAAAAAAGTCTACCTTTGCACTCGCAAAACGGATAAAGGCAAGGTGCCATAGCTCAGTTGGTAGAGCAAAGGGCTGAAAATCCTTGTGTCCCCGGTTCGATTCCTGGTGGCACCACCTCCTTTAGAAGTCAGCACAAAGTGTTGGTGCCATACCTCAGTTGGTAGAGCAAAGGACTGAAAATCCTTGTGTCCCCGGTTCGATTCCTGGTGGCACCACGAAGAAAGCAGTTGCGATGACGTAGCTGCTTTTTTTTGTGCATATATCCCTGAATGTCTTGCGTGTTTGGATATCTTTTCATAACTTTGGAGCATGGAACGTGCATGAGTTGCTGTTGTGCGGAGGCGCGTGATGGGAACCATGGACATGGTAGGTAATAAATAATAGTGATATGAAGAAGACACGTTTTTTCATGCTTTTTTCTGCGATTGCCATTGTTTTTGGCATGATGTCATGTGCACAGAAGTCCCAGGACTATCAGTCAGTCATTCCGGAGGCTCCCGTGGTAGTGGTGAAGGCCAACGTGAACTCATTGCTGGCAAAATCCGAACTGTTGCAGGATAATCAGGTTACCGGTTTTGCTAAGAGCGCCATCAATGAGATGCCGGAGAACACCAGAGGCATCCTGCGCGAAATTCTGAATGATCCGGCCAATAGCGGACTGGATTTGGACAAACCTGCTTTTGTCGTTGTTGACAATATCGAGAACATGAGAGGTTTTGCTCTGTTTGCTGTCAGCGACCGTGAGAAGGTGAAAGCCCTGGTAAATGCTATTGACGATAGTGAGGTGTCGTTTGACGAAGCCGCTGACTACAGTCTGATAAAGTTGCGTGAGGACAACTTGGGCGCATTGGACGACAGTAAACTCGTCGTTGCCTTTGCCCAAGGTGCTTTTGATGCGAGTGAATACATGCTTGCTGAGGATGACGCCGAGTGGAGCGATGAACTGGAGGATTTCCTTGCTTCCCCTGAGGAACTGGGCTACTACATGGCATACCGCGACATACTGCGACTTGCCGAGGGCATGGAGGCTGAGGCTTTTGCCGGAATTGACATTGAGAAATTCAAGGACCTCAAGCTTGTATGCAATGTGAACTTCAATCCCGGACGGGCCGTTATGGACATCAGTTTTCATGGCAGCGACGAAGTAAAGAGGATGTACAAGGACTATGTCTCCGATGCAGAAACGGATTTGCAAAGGTTCCTCCCCTCAGCCACTATGGCTCTGCTTCAGGGTGGCTATAAGAATTTGGGTACATGTATGGAGGAGATGGTGGGCAATGATCCGCAGATGGCTGATATTCTCGCTAGCCTTAACCGGGATTTGAAGCAGATGGGCGTGAATCAGGAATTCACTTGGTCTCTGCTCAATTCACTTGAAGGCGGATGCGTCTTTGCCGTATCAGAGATAGACAAGACCGCCGCTCTGCCCCTCCCGCAGATGATATTCGTGGCCGAGTGCAAGGACGACAAGTTGTTCGGTATGATTAAGGAAATGTTGCAGGGGCAGTCAGGCCTTGTCAGCAAGACGGCCGAGAATGTCTACCTGGTGGCCGGCATGTACTATGTGGGTTATGCCGACAGCAAGCTCTTCGTTATGCCTACCGGCATCTTCAACGAGTGCTATGCCGACAACTCCCTGAAGGGACTGGCATCCGATGTGGCCGGAACACCTTTGGCCGCGGCTTTGGGCGAGGAGATTGGCCTTGCCGTCGATTTGCAGGCGGTGGCTCAGACACTGGAGGAAACCGGCATGGCAAGACGCAGAGCCGAGAAGAAAGCCCTCAGTGTCCTCCGTAAGTTCAAGGGCGTGAGCTATACTGTCAATGACGACTGTGAGGTGGAGTGCAGCGTTGATTTTGTGGACGGCAAGACCAATGCCCTTAAGCAGTTGAAGGACATTGCTGTTACTGCGGCAATAGGCGAGGCTGTAAACTAACATGAGTGTGAAATGATAGAAACGATTCGTTTCAATAACGTATTACCCAACGTATTCGTAGGTTCGCCCCCTGAGGGCGGACCTACTGATGTTTGGGAGAAGGAACTCTCCTTCAAGAAGGGTTGTTCGTATCTGATAGAGGCGGCTTCTGGCAGGGGCAAGTCTTCATTCTGCTCCTTTCTGTATGGTCTGCGTTCGGATTATCAGGGTAGGATAGAACTTTTGGACAGGGACGGGAACGCTTTGGGCAGTACGGAGAAGGACAGATGCGAGATTCGTAAATCGGCTCTGGCCCTCATGTTCCAGGAACATAGGTTGTTCCCGGAATTGACAGCCTTGGAAAATGTGATGCTGAAGAACCAGCTTACGGGTTATTTTACTGAGGGGCAGGTACGTCAGATGCTCTGCACATTGGGGTTGCAGGAAAAACTCGATACTCCTTGTGCCAAACTCTCTCTGGGACAGCAACAGCGTGTGGCATTTGTCAGGATGCTGGCACAACCGGCCGACTTCTTCCTGCTGGACGAACCTATCAGTCATCTGGACGCAGGTAATGCAGAGATAATGAGCGCCATCTTGCGTCAGCGTCAGCAGCAGGATGGGTCAGGAGTAATTGCCACTTCCATAGGCAACAGGTTGCCATACGATTACGACACGATAATAAGACTGTGATATAGAATGACAAACCGCATGAAACTTTTGTTCAAACTGCTGCGCCAGAACCTTAGCCTGTGGCAGATATTAGGTTTCATTGTCGCCAATCTGCTTGGAGGTGCCATAGTGCTCGTGGGCACTCAGGCTTACAGGGACTTTGACCGTTTTATGGAAAAGGAGAATGGCCTGTTGTCCGATGGTTATGTTGTGGTCACGAAACCTATCAACGGCCTTTCCACGTTCGGCAGCCTCCTGGGCGTCAAACCGGTATTCCGGGAGAATGAGATACGCCAGTTGGAAGAGCATCCCTCGGTAAAGGATGTGGGAGTCTTCACGTCAGCCAATTTCCAGATACGCGGAAGTTTCGCCTTGGGCGACCTCAACATCTCCACCGACCTCTTTATGGAGTCGGTGCCTGACAAGTTCATTGATGTGAAGTTCTCCGACCCCAAGGAATGGCATGCCGATGTCAACGGCACATTCATCCCAGTCATCATTCCTCGCAAATACCTTAATATATATAACTACGGGTATGCCTCCACCAAGGGGCTTCCACAGTTGGGCGAGGGGTTGACATCGGCATTCCCCATAAGCATAAGAATACGTGGGAATGGGTATCAGCGTACATACGATGCAAGGATAGTCGGATATACCGACAGGCTGAATACCGTGCTGGTGCCCGACAGTTTCCTGCAGGAGGCCAACAGGCACTTTGGACAGAAGAAGGCAGAGCCTGCATCCAGACTGATAGTAGCAACCTCCGTAGATGGCGGTAGCAGTTCTTTCCTGGATTATCTTACCAAACAGGGCTACAGCATAGAAGGCAATCTGGAGAGTCTGAAACTGCAGACCTTGGTGCATGGTGTCCTTTGGGTCATAATAGGCATAGGCGGCATGGTGTCCGTGCTGGCCTTCGTACTTCTGCTTGTCAGCATACAGTTGTTGATTGAGAAGAACAAGGACAAGTTCGTCAACCTCTATTCCCTGGGTTATTCTGTTCCTCAGATAGCCAGTCCCTATCTGCTGCTTGTGTCTGGAATAGATATTTTTGTCTGGCTTTTGTCCGCCAGCATCGTCACCGTGGCATATCCCAGGTTGTTTGCCTTCATCTCTCTCATCTCCCCTGGTCTCCGTCTGGCCTCCCTATTCCCCTTGTGGCTGTTGGCCTTGCTGTTGGCCTCCCTTTTCGTGCTGCTGCATTATTGGATGATAAGAAGACAGTTGAGAAGAATCTGTATTACGCATAGCAGGTAAAATCATTGCTTTATGTGAAAAAAAAGTGATGTTGTGCGTCATATTTGCGAAAGTTTATATAATTTTGCATCGGAAAAAGACAGACAGATGGCACCGCTGAGAAAAAGGAGCGCCTTTAGGGACGCATCGCAATAGAAAATGGAGACATGGAGTTTGATAGGGAAACTCTGTGTCTCTGTGTTTTATATGGTATGTGCCTTTGCTGACGGCAATCGGGAATGTCTGCCACGGAGATGTAGAATTAGACATTATATACATTATATATTTATATAGGATATGAAACAAGACATGATTGTAATCCTGGACCTGGGCAGCCACGAGAATACCGTGGTGGCCAGAGCCATCCGTGCACTGGGTGTGTACAGTGAGATCTATCCCCACGACATTACTGCCGAGGAACTGAAGGCTCTGCCTAACGTGAAGGGCGTAATCATCAACGGCGGCAAGAACAATGTCATAGACGGTGTGGAGATAGATGTTCTCCCCGAGATATACGAGGCCGGCTTCCCCGTAATTTCAGCAGGACACGACAAGGCACTTTGCGAGGTGAAGTTGCCCGAGTTCACTAACGACGAGGAGGCTATCAAGGCAACCGTGAAGGACTTCGTGTTCGAGACCTGCAAGGCCGAGGCCAACTGGAACATGAAGAACTTCGTTGCCGACCAGGTGGAACTGGTACGCCGTCAGGTGGGCGACAAGAAGGTTCTGCTGGCCCTGTCAGGCGGTGTGGACAGTTCTGTTGTTGCAGCCCTGTTGCTGAAGGCTATCGGCGATAACTTGGTATGTGTGCACGTGAACCACGGTCTGATGCGCAAGGGCGAGTCAGAGAACGTGGTGGAGGTGTTCCGCAACCAGTTGTGTGCCAACTTGGTTTACGTGGATGCCACCGACCGTTTCCTGAACCTGCTGGAAGGCGTTGCCGATCCCGAGCAGAAGCGCAAGATTATCGGCGGTGAGTTCATCCGCGTGTTCGAGGAAGAGGCTCGCAAGTTGGCCGGTGGCATTGACTTCCTGGGTCAGGGCACCATCTATCCCGACATCGTGGAGAGCGGTACAAAGACCGCCAAGTGCGTGAAGAGCCACCACAACGTGGGTGGTCTGCCCGAGGACCTGCAGTTCGAGCTCGTTGAACCTCTGAAGCAGCTCTTCAAGGACGAGGTTCGTGCCTGTGGCGTGGAACTGGGTCTGCCCTACGAGATGGTTTACCGTCAGCCGTTCCCCGGTCCCGGTCTGGGCGTACGTTGCCTTGGTGCCATCACCCGCGACCGTCTGGAGGCACTGCGCGAGAGCGATGCCATCCTTCGCGAGGAGTTTGCCCTGGCAGGTCTGGACAAGAAGGTATGGCAGTACTTCACCATTGTGCCCGACTTCAAGAGCGTAGGTGTTAAGGACAATGCCCGCAGCTACGACTGGCCAGTTATCATCCGTGCCGTCAACACCATCGATGCCATGACCGCAAGCATCGAGCAGATCGAATGGCCCATCCTGCTGAAGATTACCGACCGCATCCTGAAGGAGGTTCCCGGCGTGAACCGTGTCTGCTACGACATATCTCCCAAGCCCTGCGCTACTATCGAGTGGGAGTAAGTCGAACGGAAATCGGAAAACGGAAAACTGTTGCCGTGCCAAACGGTAAGCGGTTATCTAAGGCATAATGTTCCGTTTGCAATCGGGCTGACAAGCGTTTGTCGTCAGTTGCCGGATTGCATGTTTATCATAAAGGCTTTTCTTGCATAATATTGCGAGAAAAGCCTTTTATGCATGTATTTTGCATAAAATTGTGGCATTTGTGGTGTCATAATGTCGCTGATGATGCTATTTTTTTGTAACTTTGCACGCACATTTGAATAAAAGGGCATGGAAGTTATGCCCGATGATATGGAAAAGCAAGACAAAAAGGCCAGACTGCAGGTTATCCGCACCATAGTGGGCAACTGCCCGATAGAGAACCAGGAGGAACTTGCAGTGGAACTGGAAAAGGCCGGATTCTCCACCACACAGACCATGCTGAGCCGCGACCTGAAGCAGTTGCGCATCTCCAAGGTGCGCACCCGTTCGGGAAAGAGCGTCTATGCCCTGCCAGGTGTGGTGTACTTCGACCCTGCCAAGACACGCGAGGAACTGAATGCCACGAAGTGGTCCCTGCAGTTCAGCGGCAACATGGCGGTGTTGCACACTCCGCCGGGGCATGCCTCGCTGGTGGCATACGAGATAGACGAGATGAAGTCGCCGTTGCTGCTGGGCACCGTGGCAGGTGACGATACGGTGATGATAGTGATGGCCGAAGGCGCCAGTCGTGAAGTGGTGAGCGAACAACTTATGGAGGCCGTGCCTCAATTAAGGAAGCGCAGGTAAGAAAGGAAGAACGATGGAAGAAAAGAAAGAAAAGCGTACATTCGAGAATAGCAACATCAGGATAGTCGTTGCAGATGCTAGTCATGAGAAGTATGTAGACGAGATTCTGCAGACTATACGCGAGGCTGCACGCAAGCGTGGTACCGGTATTGCCGAGCGTACCCACGAATATCTTGCTACCAAGATAAAGGAGAGCAAGGCCATTCTGGCTTTGGACGGAGACCGCTTTGCCGGTTTCAGTTACATAGAGACCTGGGGCAACAAGCACTATGTTACCACCTCGGGCCTGATTGTGCACCCCGACTATCAGGGTCTGGGCGTGGCACGCCACATCAAGGACTATACCTTCACTCTGGCCCGTCTGCGCTGGCCCCATGCCAAGATATTCTCCCTGACCAGCGGTGATGCCGTGATGAAGATGAACACCGACCTGGGCTATGTGCCCGTAAGTTTCAACCAGTTGACCGATGATGAGGCTTTCTGGCGCGGATGCCAGGGTTGCATAAACCACGACATACTGGAACTGAAGCAGCGCAAGTTCTGCGTGTGCACCGGCATGCTCTGGGACCCTGAGAAGCATCATGGCGAACCCACCAGCCTGGAGGTCATCAAGGATGTGATGAAGGCACTGGTGCTGAGGGGGATTGAGTAAACGGAAATCGGAAATCGGAAAACGGAAAGCGTTGAACGTTTAGCGGTGAGCGGTGGGCGAAAAGGCGTACTCCCTTCGTTTATCTTTGCCCAACGCCACACTGGGGACAAAGTTGGATGAATGTTTTTCTGATTAGTCGGAATACTCAGAATACTCAGAATACTCAGAATACTCAGAGGACTCGGATTACTCGGACAACTTGGAATAAGAAAAAAGAACTAACAATATACAAGATGGAAAAGAAGAAAGTAGTGGTTGCCTTCAGTGGCGGCCTCGATACCAGTTACACCGTGATGTACCTGGCTAAGGAGAAGGGCTATGAGGTGTATGCCGCATGTGCCAACACCGGTGGTTTCAGCGCCGAGCAGTTGAAGGCCAACGAGGAGAACGCCTACAAGTTGGGCGCCAAGGAGTATGTCACTCTCGACGTTACTCAGGAGTACTATGAGAAGTCGCTGAAGTACATGGTCTTCGGCAATGTGTTGCGCAACAACTGCTATCCCATCAGCGTGTCCAGCGAGCGCATCTTTCAGGCCATGGCCATTGCACGCTATGCACGTGAAATAGGTGCCAGCGCCATTGCCCACGGCTCTACCGGTGCCGGCAACGACCAGATACGTTTCGACATGACTTTCCTGGTTATGGCTCCCGGTGTGGAGATCATCACACTGACCCGCGACGGTAACCTTACCCGTCAGGAGGAGGTGGACTACCTGAACCAGAACGGTTACTATGCCGACTTCACCAAGTTGAAGTATTCCTACAACGTGGGAATCTGGGGCACCAGCATCTGTGGCGGCGAGATTCTGGACAGCACACAGGGCCTGCCCGAGAGCGCATACCTGAAGCATCCCACCAAGGACGGCTCCGAACTGCTGAAACTTGGTTTCGAGAAGGGCGAACTGGTGTCTGTCAACGGCACACGCTACGAAGATAAGATACAGGCCATCCAGGCAGTTGAAGAGATTGGCGCTTCATACGCCATAGGTCGCGACTGCCATGTGGGCGACACCATCATCGGCATCAAGGGCCGTGTAGGCTTCGAGGCAGCAGCCCCCATGCTCATTATCGGTGCGCACCGTTTCCTGGAGAAGTACACCCTGAGCAAGTGGCAGCAGTACTGGAAGGAGCAGGTAGCCAACTGGTACGGCATGTTCCTGCACGAGAGCCAGTACCTGGAGCCCGTAATGCCCGATATCGAGGCCATGCTCATCAGCAGCCAGCGCAATGTTACCGGCGAGGTGACACTGGAACTCCGTCCCTACAGTTTCCAGACCATGGGTGTGGATTCTCCCAACGACCTTGTCAAGAACAAGTTGGGCGAGTATGGCGAGACCGCTAAGGCATGGAGCAGCGACGATGCCAAGGGCTTCATCAAGGTAAGTTCTACCGCCCTGCGCGCCTACTACCTGGCACATCCGGATGAGGAGAGATAAAGGACCCACCCCCAACCCCTCCCTTTATGGAGGGGAGTATTTACTTTTAAGAAATAAAAATCATGTTAGAACCAAAGAAGATGGAGCGTCCACGTACCGGACGCATGTTGGCAGGTGTGTGTGCGGCCATAGCAAACTATGTTGGTATGGATGCTACGGTTGTGCGTGTCATATACCTGTTGCTGACGTTGTTCACCGCATTCTGCGGAGCGGTTGTGTACTTTATCCTCATGTTGGTTATACCCGAGGCGAAGAGTTCCTTCTATATAAATAACAAGAAAGAATAACATTTAAACAGACAGTAATATAATATGGACAAGAAGTTTGCTTTGTCTGCAACAGACAAGAAGATAGCAGGTGTATGCGGTGGTATTGCAGAGTACTTTGGTGTGGATTCTCTGCTGGTGCGCATACTTTTTGTAGTACTGCTTTTTGGCGGTTCTCTGGGTTTCTGGGCATACATCCTCCTGTGGATCCTTGCTCCCAAGAGTAAGTAAACGATGGTTAGGGTAGGCATACTTGGAGCGGCAGGTTATACCGGCGGTGAACTTATCCGCGTGCTCCTCAATCATCCCGAGGCAGAGATAGTCTTTGCCAACAGCGAATCCAATGCCGGCAATCCCGTGTGCGAGGTGCACGAGGGACTGTATGGCGAGACCGACCTGTGCTTTACCAGCGAGATGCCTTGGGAGCAGGTGGACGTGGTGTTCTTCTGCTTCGGTCATGGCAAGAGCCGTGCCTTCCTGCAGGAGCACGACATCCCTGCACATGTGCGCATCATAGACCTGGCACAGGACTTCCGCATTGCCGGAGACCACGACTATGTCTATGGTTTGCCCGAGACACACCGCGAGCAGACACGTGGTGCCATGCACCTTGCCAATCCCGGTTGCTTTGCCACCGGCATACAGTTGGCTCTGCTCCCCGCCCTCAAGGCTGGCATGCTGAGCGGCGACATACACGTGAACGGCATAACCGGTTCCACCGGTGCAGGTCAGAAGCCCGGCGCAACGACACACTACAGTTGGCGCAACGACAACATTTCCGTCTACAAGACCTTCAACCACCAGCACCTTCTGGAGATAAACCAGACCGTGCAGGAACTGCATCCCGGTTATGACGGCCGTGTGCTCTTCATCCCCCAGCGCGGTTGCTTTGCCCGTGGCATCTACGTTACCGCCTATGCCAAGTGCGACGCTCCCCTTGAGGAGGTGCAGAAGGTGTATGCCGACTACTACCAGGATGCCGCATTCACGCACTTCGTGCAGAAGTCTCCCGATATGAAGCAGGTGGTGAACACCAACAAGGCCGTTGTATATGTGGAGAAGTACGAGGACCAGTTGCTTATGATCTGCTGCATAGACAACCTTCTGAAGGGTGCTGTAGGTCAGGCCGTGCAGAACATGAACCTGATGTTCGGCCTGGACGAGAAGGCCGGCTTGAACTTTAAGGCGAGTGCATTTTAGAGGACCCAAGGACCGGACCCTCCCCCAACCCCTCCCTGCGAGGGAGGGGAGTGGTTACGGACGTTAATTTGAGGACTCGGCATGAGGAGTTCGCTAATAAAATAATGTAATCGGACACGTCATGCCGTGTCCCTACCTTCCCGGAACATCATGCTACCCTCCATAGAGGGAGGGGCAAGGGGGAGGGTCTTTAATACTATGGAACTATTCGACGTTTACCCCCTTTTCGACATTGCCATAGACCGTGGCGAGGGATGCCACGTATGGGACGAGGAGGGAACAGAATACCTTGACCTCTATGGCGGTCATGCCGTCATCAGCATAGGTCATGCCCATCCCCATTATGTTGAGGCCATTGCCTCGCAGGTGGCACGTCTGGGTTTTTACAGCAACTCTGTGCAGAACCCCTTGCAGAAGGACCTCGCCCTCACTCTGGGCAAGGTGTCCGGCTACGAGGACTATCAGTTGTTCCTCATCAACTCCGGTGCCGAGGCCAACGAGAACGCACTGAAACTGGCCTCTTTCCACAACGGCCGCACTCGTGTGCTCTCTGCCGAGAAGGCCTTTCATGGCCGCACCTCTCTGGCCGTTGAGGCTACCGCCAATCCCAAGATTATTGCTCCCATCAATGCCAACGGCCATGTCACCTATCTGCCCATCAACGATATAGAACCCTGGCGTGCCGAGATAGAGAAGGACGACGTGTGCGCCGTCATCATCGAGTGCATACAGGGTGTGGGCGGTATCCGCATGGTGGAGGCTGGCTTCCTCAAGGAACTGCACGCTCTGTGCGAGGCTCACGACACCGTCCTCATCTGCGACGAGATACAGTGCGGCTACGGCCGTTCCGGCAAGTTCTTTGCCCACCAGCATCTGGGCGTGTGCCCCGACATGATCACCGTGGCCAAGGGCATTTGCAACGGCTTCCCCATGGGAGGAGTGCTTATTTCGCCTAAGTTCACTCCCGTCTACGGACAGTTGGGCACCACCTTCGGAGGCAACCACCTCGGTTGTGCCGGAGCCTTGGCCGTGCTGGATGTTATCGAGAGCGAAGCCCTCGTGGAGAATGCCGCCCAAGTGGGCGACTATATCATGGAGCAGTTGCGTGTCATGAACCTGCCTCACGTGGTGGACGTGCGCGGACGTGGCCTGATGATAGGCATAGAACTGGACATCCCCTACAAGGAACCCCGTACCCGTCTTATCAAGGAGGAGCACATCTTCACGGGTTGTTCTGGCACCAATGTCATCCGTCTGCTTCCTCCCCTGTGCCTCACTAAGGCCGAGGCCGACCGTTTCCTGGAGGCTTTCCGCAAAGTACTGTCGTAAACATGAAGATAACAGTCATAGGCGCAGGCAACATGGGCGGTGCGCTGGTAAAGGGATGGTGCCGGGCAGGACTTGCCCAGGACCTTGCCATTACGGCCCGTACCCTGGCCACCTTGGAGCGTTACACCTCCGTATATCCCCAGTTGACGGCCCACACAGACAATGTGCAGGCCGTGCAGGGAGCCGACGTTGTTGTCCTTGCCGTCAAGCCCTGGCTTGTGGACGAGGTCGTGGCAGAGATACAGCCTGCCCTGGGCACAGCCGTTTTGGTCAGTGTGGCTGCCGGAGTGCGCAACGAGCGTATAGACGTGTATGCCATGCCCAACATTGCCGTGGAGTATGGCGAGGGCATGACTTTCATAGAAGAAGCATCCCCTTATAATATAAATAAGGTGTCGGAACTCTTCTCCCTCTGTGGGCGTGTGCAGGTGGTGCCGGCAAAGCAGATGTCTGCCGGCATGCTGGTATCCGGTTGCGGCATAGCCTATGTGATGCGCTATGTGCGTGCCATGATGGAAGGCGGTGTGGAACTCGGTCTTCGTCCCGACGAGGCACGTCAGGCTGTCCTTCAGACCATGAAGGGAGCCGTGGCCGTGCTCGAGGAGAGCGGACGCCATCCCGAGGATGCCATAGATGCCGTCACCACCCCAGGCGGATACACTATCCGTGGCCTCAACGCCATGGAGGATGCTGGCTTCACCCGTTCCGTGCTGGCAGGGTTGAAAGCCAATGAACAGAAGAAATAGCATGAAAAGAATAGCCGTAAAGATAGGCAGTGCGGTGCTTACCCGGGCCGACGGCACTCTGGACGTTACACGTCTGTCGTCCCTTGTAGACCAGATTGCCGAATTGCGCCACCGTGGCATAGAGGTCATCCTCATCTCCTCCGGTGCCGTGGCATCGGGTAGGGGAGAGTTGCACCTCAGTCAGCAGAGCACTCTGGAGATGGATTCCGTGGAACAGCGGCAGTTATTCTCTGCCGTAGGTCAGGCAAAACTCATAAACCGTTACTACGACTTCCTGCGCGAGCACCATATCCCCGTGGGTCAGGTGCTGACACAGAAGAACGACTTTGACTCTAAGGAACACCGCGAGAACATGCGCCGTTGCATGGAAGTGATGCTCTCGCACGGAGTGTTGCCTGTTGTGAACGAGAACGACACCGTCTGTATCACCGAACTCATGTTCACGGACAACGACGAACTTTCCGGACTCATCGCCAGGTTGATGGGAGCGGATACCCTTATCCTACTGAGCAACGTGGATGGCCTCTACAACGGCCGTCCGGGCGATGAAGGCGTCAGCCTCATACCCGTAGTGGATGCAGGTCGCGATGTCAGCGAATACATACAGACGGAGAAGTCCGGTGCCGGGCGTGGAGGCATGCAGAGCAAGTGCAAGACTGCTATGGAGGTAGCGGCCTCCGGCATAGACGTGCTTTTGGCACGCGGTAGCCGCGAGAATGTGCTCGTGGACCTCGTGACCAATGCCCCTGTCGTGCCACATACCCACTTCGTGCCAGGAAAACCTTAAAGTCCTTAAGGTCTTTAAGGTCTTTAAAGTCTTTAAAGTCTCTAAGGTCCTTAAGGTCCCTAAAGTCCCTTCCCTTTTACCCCCCAAAAACCACATGGAATCAGAATACATTAAACTCGCTTCGCGCCACCTCGCCTCCCTGAGCACGGAAACCATAAACACCCTGCTCGTGGACATGGCCAATGCCGTGGAGCGTGGCACCGATGCCATACTGGCAGCCAATGCCCATGACCTGGAGCGTATGGACCCTGCCGATCCCAAATACGACCGTCTCCGCCTTACCCCCGAGCGTATAGCAGGTATTGCCGCCGATTGTCGCAATGTAGCCTCTCTGCCATCCCCCCTGGGTCGTGTGCTCAGTCACCGCACATTGCCCAACGGACTGGACATCAGCCGTATCAGCGTACCCTTTGGGGTCATCGGCGTTATCTACGAGGCACGTCCCAACGTCACTCTGGATGTTGCCGCCCTCTGCCTGAAGGCAGGTTCTGCCGTAGTGCTAAAGGGCGGTTCGGATGCCGAGGAAAGCAACAAGGCCATCTGTGCTGTTATCCACAATGTCCTGTTTGAGCACGGTCTGGACCCGGCCACCGTCACCCTGTTGCCTGCCACACGCGAGGCAACGGCCGAACTCCTTTCTGCCGAGGGTCTGGTGGACCTTATCATCCCACGCGGTTCTGCCGGACTGATACGCTATGTGCGCGAGAACTCCAAGGTTCCCGTCATAGAGACCGGTGCCGGAGTGGTGCACTGCTATGTCGACAAGGATGCCGACATGGACAAGGCAAAGCGCATTGTCCATAATGCCAAGTGCCGCCGTGTCAGTGTTTGCAACGCCTTGGACTGTCTGCTGGTGCACAAGGACCTGGAACCTCGCATGGCGGAATTGCTTGCCCCCATGCAGGGACAGGTGGAGTTCCACTATGGCGAATATGGCCGCGAGTGGCTCTCGCACGATCTGAGCATACGCATCGTCAGCGGACTGGACGAGGCCCTGGCGCATATCCGTACCTACGGTTCCGGCCATAGCGAGAGTATCGTTACCGAGAACATTCATGCCGCCGACCGTTTCCTCCTCGAGGTGGATGCCGCCTGTGTCTACCACAATGCCCCCACCTCCTTCACCGACGGAGCGCAGTTCGGCCTCGGTGCCGAGATAGGCATCTCCACCCAGAAACTCCATGCCCGTGGCCCCATGGCCCTGGAGGAGATAACCACCAGCAAGTATATAATAAGGGGTAATGGGCAGACACGAGGGTGAACGGGAGGACCCACCCCCTTGCCCCTCCCTGTGAGGGAGGGGAAAACGGAAAGGTGAAAACGGAAAACGGAAAACTGAAATCCGGGTCCTCTGAGTCCTCCGAGAACTCTGAATACTCTGAGTCCTCCGAAAAACGCTCTCCGCTCACCTCTCCCCGCTCATCCTCTCCCCGTTAAAATAAAGATATGAAAAGTTTTCTCAATGTACAAGACCTTGGCGACCTGAAGCAGGCACTGGCCGAGGCACGCGAAATCAAGCAGGACCGTTTCAAGTATGTGGAACTTGGTCGCAACAAGACCGCCCTGCTCGTATTCTTCAACAACAGTCTGCGCACACGCCTTTCCACTCAGAAGGCTGCCCTGAACCTTGGCATGAATGTCATTGTGCTGGATGTCAATGCAGGAGCCTGGAAACTGGAAACTGAGCGCGGTGTCATCATGGACGGTGACAAGAGCGAACATCTGCTGGAGGCCATTCCCGTGATGAGCAGTTATTGCGACATTATCGGCATACGCTCCTTTGCAGGCCTTACCGACCGCGAGTATGACTATGCCGAGACCGTCTACAACCAGTTTGTTAAATACTCCGGCAAACCCATCTTTGCCATGGAGACAGCCACCGTGCATCCCTTGCAGGCCTTTGCCGACCTCATCACCATCGAGGAACACAAGCAGAAGGCACGTCCCAAGGTGGTGCTCACCTGGGCTCCCCATCCCCGTGCCCTGCCACAGGCCGTTCCCAACAGTTTTGCCGAATGGATGAATGCCGCCGATGTGGACTTCGTCATCACCCATCCCGAGGGCTATGAACTGGATCCTGCCTTTGCCGGCAACGCCCGTGTGGAGTATGATCAGATGAAGGCTTTTAAGGGAGCCGACTTTGTCTATGCCAAGAACTGGTCATGCCCCGGCGTGACACGTCCTGAGGACTACGGCAAGATACTGACCGACTATCACGACATGCTCCACTGGACCGTGTCCGACCGTCAGATGGCAGTTACCAACAACGCACGTTTCATGCACTGCCTGCCCGTGCGCCGTGGCATGATTGTCACTGACCAGGTCATCGAGGCCCCCACCTCGCTCGTCATTCCAGAGGCAGCCAACCGCGAGATTTCCGCTACCGTTGTGCTCAAACGCATCTTGGAAAGTCTCTAAGACTCTCTGCCTTAAGGTTCTTAAAGCAGAAATTCTACAGCAAACAACAGGAATATGCACGGTTTCTTTGAAGCTGTGCATATTTTTCATATCTTTGTTCCTTGTAAGTACCTTGAACAACAAATACATAACCTAAACAAACAACCAAATGAAGAAGTTTTATCTCCTCCTTATTGCCATGCTCCATTGTGTGGCGGCGACATGGGCGCAGGAAACCAACACCTCGTGGTCGGTGGGTTCTGCCGCTAACGACAAGGCCAACATCACATGGATTGGCTTCACCGTCCCCACGGTGAACGATGCAGGCGATGCCGTTACTGAGGTTCCCCTGCACAACATCCACCTGTGTACCAACAAGAACAACAGTGGTGAGAAGACCGCCTACATGGTCATATCCTCCACCAAGGACATCAATGGCAAGGTGGGCATCTCCACTAACAATCCCGAACCTCAGCACAATGTCCTGATAGAATACACTTTTGAAGACATCACCCTGCAGGCAGGAAGCACATACTACATGTTCTTCTCCACCTCCAATACAAATGTGGCATCCTGCGGTCAGCGCATTGCCATAGACAACGCTGGTGGCAACTACGAACCCAAGGTTGGTGCCGGCGGTTCCGAACGAACCTGGGTTCCTTATTTCAAGGTTAATGTTGCCGATGCCAATGCTGTTCCTCCCGTATTCTCTTCTGCCTATGGCGAGAAGTGGCTCCGCCTCACCAACTGCAACAACGCCAACTATGCATGGAGCGCTCCTTCTCCATCCAAGGCCGGTACGGCAAAGATGGACATGAGCCAGGAGAACCAGTTGTTCTGCTTCGTGGGCAACAATACAGACGGTTTCACCATCTACAGCAAGACGCTCGGCGAGGAGTACAAACTCACCGCCAGCACTTCTCCCGGCAACGGCACTGTGGCTTCATGGACCACCGGCACTGCCGCAAAGTGGTTCCTGGACATGAGCCAGAACTCTGCCGCCACCAAACCCGGTATCGGTGTCACCACCAATGTGGCAGGCGGTTTCTCCCTGAACATGTATGGCGGAGCAGGCGGCGACCTGAAGTTTTACGGCATTACCGATGGCGGTTCACGCTGGACCATCAGCCGTGTCAACCCCGAGGCACTGGACATCACCTTTGCCGTAACAGGCGAGACTAAGTATCCCGAGACAAACACCCGCATCGGTGATTTCAAACTGACGTACGGTACCACCACATCCACCACCACCGTTACCAAGGAACTGGACGGCACTGCCATGAAGTTCTATCTGCCCTACGGACAGGAGGTGAGCATGAGCACCTTCACCTACCACGGATGGAACGCATCCATCCAGGAGGGCGAGAAGACCACCGTCACCTTCGCCGGCGACATGGAGAGCGAGTACCAGTACCTATGGTATCACAATAATCCCCCATACCGCATTCCTGCCATTGCCACACGCAAGGACGGCAAACTGCTGGCCATCAACGACTACCGTCCCTGTGGAGGCGACATAGGCTTCGGCCGTGTGGACCTGGTACAGCGTATCGGTTCTCCCGACGGCACAAAGTGGGAGGAAGGTACAGTCATCATCCAGGGTAACGAGAAGGATTCATGGAAAGGCAATGACGGTTTCGGCGATCCTGCTCTGTGCATAGACCGTGAGACAGGACGTGTGCTGCTCATCTGCGTAACGGGCCGTACTGTATGCGGCAGTGCTACACGCGAGAACCCCAACCGCATAGCACGTTTCTACAGCGAGGACGGAGGCGAGACCTACCATAGCGTGGTAGAGGGCCGCGACTCCATCTATGACGACATCACCGAGGAGTTCTACAGCCTTTGGGACACCGAGGCCTACAAGGCAGGCGACAAGACCAGCACCGACCAGTACACCGCACAGAGTTTCTTCTTCGGCTCGGGCCGCATCTTCCAGAGTTCCAAGATAAAGGTGGGCGAGTACTACCGCATCTATGCCGCCCTGTGGAGCAAGGACATGCACAACCGTGTGGCATACTCCGACGACTTCGGCCTGACATGGCACATCCTGGGTACACGCGAGGACATGCCCTTCCCCAACTTCGGCAACGCCAACGAGCCCAAGTGTGAGGAACTGCCCAACGGCGACGTCATCATGTCTGCCCGCAAACCTCACGGCCGCTACTACAACATCTTCACCTACTCCGACATAGAGAAGGGCCAGGGCTCCTGGGGCACAGGCACCAACAGCAACATCCCTGCTCCTAGCGACTGGAACGGAACCAACGGCGAGATTACCACCTACCAGGTGGAGGACGCGGACGGCAACCTCTGCAACATCGCCCTCCAGTCCTTGCCTCTCGGTCTGGAAGAGTACCAGGGCGACGTGCGCCGCAACGTAGGTTTCTACTTCAAGGACATTACCAGTCCCTACAGTTACCAGAAGGCCGGCAAGAACGACGTGCCCACCTTCGCCAACGGTTGGCAGAAGGGTATGGTGGTGAGCACCACCCAGTCAGGTTCCGCTTACAGCACTTTCACCCTGCAGGAGGACGGCCGTCTGGGCTTCTTCTATGAGGAGACCCCCGGAGGCTACTCCATGGTGTACGTGCCTCTGACCATTTCCGAGATTACCGGTGGCAAGTACGTCCGCATAGTGGGCGATGCACAGCCTACCGATGCCGCCCCCATGGACATTACCTATACATACAAGTATGGCGACACGGAGTGGTACACTCAGAACGAAGTGGCATACGTGGGCGAGAACTTCCCCCCTGTTCATGAACCGGCATACGTCAGCACAAGCGGTGTTCCCGAGCGCAAGGCAACTGCCGAGGATGCAGGAAAGAACTTCGTCATCTCCTGCACCCTGAGCGAGGACATCCCATTCCTGCCCTCCGCCTCTTTCGACCAGGGCGTGTGGTATTCGCTCACTATCCGTGGCACGAAGTATCCCCACTACGATGCCTCTACCGGCAAGTTCCCCTGCGCCACCTCCAAGCAGACGGGCGACAAGACCCTGTTTGCCTTCGTGGGCAACCCCTATGTAGGTTACAAGATCCAGAACCTGGCTCTCGGCGAAGACAAGGCTGTGGGTGGTGCAGTTTCCAACAATGCTCATGTTTCGGTAACGGACCTTGCATCTGCTCCCACTTTCGTATTGGAGAACAACAGCGGTCATCTGGTATTGCGCAACACGGCAAACAGCCTGGGCTACCTGAACGATGTCAACGGCAAGTTGGGCTATTGGGTAACAACCCAGGCCGCCACGGATGGCGGTTCTTCTCTCAGCTTCACCATGGAGCAGAATAATGCCACCGGCATAGTTGAAACGGAAAAAGAAAAGGTGAAGACTGAAATCTACGACCTTCCCGGTCGTCGCGTGCAGAATGCACAGAAGGGACTGTACATTGTGAATGGAAAGGTTGTTATAAAATAATTTGCTATGATAGGGACGCTGCACGCAGCGTCCCTCGTTCTTCCATCAATAATGTCTGAGTTCATTCTTATTGAAATGGAAGGGACCTATCCAGAAAACAGTGTCATCTTCATCGAAGAAGAACCAAGGGTTGCAGATTGGGTTTAGGTTGCGCACTATGTGTTGGTCACGGGCTGGAGTGTTGCCCTCCACGCACATGACGGCAACTTTACCCGACTTGCTTCTTGCCACATCGGCAACGATGACGGCATGTCCGTACTTCCTGCCAGGGCGGGCAGGGTAGACGAAGACATCGCCTGGCTGTACATCCTTGATGGCACGAGGTTTGGTCTCGTGGTATAGGGAGTAGGTGCTGCATACACCATAAATGCCCCGCATGTATTTCTCGAAGGCTTTGCGCGAGGGACCGCCAGTATATTGCACCTTCTTGCGATTGACATTGCGGAAACAGATACTGCTGTACCTCCCCTTTTTCCACAGGTATTCTGCACGCAAGCGCATAGTCACATCGGCACATTGTTCGTAGTTGCTGAGGAGTTTTTGGTCGATGACACCAGTACTGAGGAACTGAAAATTGGCCTGGCCTCCCTTGTAGAGCATTACCTTAGTCCCCTTTTCTTTCAGTGGTAGATTGCGCAGGTATTCTGCATAACTGCCTGCAGGAGCCTCCACACGCTTGTACCCGAATGGGGCAGGAATCTCGCCTATGGTACGAGCATTCCACGGATTAGTGGTCTTGCTGATGTAATACGCCCAGATACCGCCAATGGCAAGGATGACTACGAGTGCGAGAATGATAGAGATAAATGTCTTTTTCATACCTTTGCTTGTATTTAGGTGTTGTTTGTCTTGTTTTTCTAATGCAAAGGTAAGTACATAAAATCATGTAGAAAAGAAAACAAGGATGCGTTGTATGAACATCCTTGTTTGTTGTATGAAACCCCAAAAACGGAAAGCGGAAAACTCGTCCGCTCTCCTTTCACCGTTTCTTAAAAACTACCCATGGCACAATGCCCTTTCCTTTATGACCGTCGGGATGTTTCTGCTTGTCGCCAATGCCGTGTGCCCTGCCATCCGCTGTGCGGTAGAAGCAATAGTCCGTACCACCGGTAATGTAAATGGCATCAATGAACCCATACTCGCGCAGGGCATCGGCAAAGTCCCACATGGTTTCCTTTCCCTTGCTCTCTACATAGAAAAGTTTCTTGCCCATGCGTGCCAAGGCCCTTCTCTCTACCTTGCCATGAAGATAGAACCGGCCGGGCAACACACCATCGGAGACAAGGATGAACTGGCGGAAGAAACTGCCCTTCTGCTCTATGCAGTAGTCCTTAACCCTTTCGTCTTGTGCAATGCCGATGACAATGTTGTCATTTGCCATGGCACAGTATCCAAGGCGGCTGTTGTCGCTCTGCAGTTCCTTGCCGTTCTGTACCAGACTGCCCAGATAGCGGTTGCTCTCCTGGTCGTAGGATGTCTGGTCGCAACATCTGCTATATAGATACACGTCGGTATCGTCTACGGTAGGTTCCGTGAAGGTTATTTCTGCCTTCAACCCTATGAGTTGGTACATGTTTATGGCTACACCCAAGATGGAGTCGCTGGACTTGACGACCTCAGGCATCTCGTGGACTTGAGGAATCTCGGCAAGTTTGCCGATGTTTTCCTTGGAGGTGACAGAAACAGGCACTCCGATGTTTATGTACCTGCGGTAATAACGATAGCCGAATGCCACCATCATGCAAATTGCTGCGGTGAGCAGTACGCTGACTACTGCCACTGACAAATTCCCGTGTCGGGCAGAGTGGGCGGATGTCTTGGCCTCCCCCTTCTCGTCGCTTTCTATACTGATTATGGGCGTTTCGCTCTCGTGCTGTTCAACAGGCGACTCGTCTGTATCCTCGATGACAATAACGATTCTACCGTCCTTTTCTTCGTTCAGTTCTTTCATGACTTGTCCCCCTCCTCTTCAATAGTGTTTTTGAGTTCCTTCAGAGCCTCTCTGGATGCCTTCAGCTTGAAGTCGACCTGCAGGTGGCTGTTGCTGAGGAGCAGTTCCTGTGTGGTGATATTGATGACATAGATGTAGTTCCTGTTTACAATCAGACTCTTTCCCACTCTGATGAATATGTTGTTTTTGAGTTTCTGGAAGGTCTCGTCTATGACGTGCAGTTTGAAAGTAACCTTATGCGGTTTGCCGTTGAAAAGGTACAGGTCGGAGTAGTTGCCGTCTGCTTTCACGAAGGCAATGTCCTCGGTCTTTACCTTTATCAGTTCCGTAGATGTTGATATTTTAAGCCACTCCATTTCTGGATTGTATTATTTGTTGCTGTTATGTTCTGTATTCCGTTTCATGGCAATTTCCTTCGCCAATGCTCTGTTCGGTTTGCCCGTAGGGGTTTGTGGCAGGGACGGAATCCTGATGACGTGTTTTGGTATCCAATATTTCGCCACTGGTTTGTGGGCAGGTATATGTCTGCGGAGAAAGTCGGTGCTGATGTCTGAGGTGCTCAGGTACACCAGAGCCTGCCCTAAGGCCGTGTCGTCCCTGTACGTTACCATCACATCATCATAACCTATGGAATGAAGCCATGCTTCCACTTCCTCTATCTGTATCTTTATACCGCCGGAGCAGATGGTGTTGTCCTTGCGGCCGATAATCTGGAATCGGTTTTTGCCATGGAATAGGACAATGTCGTTGGTGTGTAGTCTTTCCGGGCACAGGGCAGGGGCGTCTATGATAAGGCAACCGTCCTCTGCCTGTTCCAGTGATATGCCAGGCAGGGGAGTGTAGTGGTCCTCGCTGATGCGCCTGAGCGCTATGTGGCTGAGGGTCTCGGTCATGCCGTAACTGCTCCATACGTTGATGGGCAGGGTGCGTAGTTCCTTTTCCAGTTCGGGGGAAATGGCACCTCCGCCGATGATAAGGTGTCTGATGCGGCATAGCCATTCCCGTTCCTCGGGCACCTGCAAGGTGTTCCATACCTGCAGAGGTACCATGGCGGTAAGGTCTATGACAGGTGGGTTTCCAATGCCTTTCATGTTGGCACTGCCGAGCGGATGACTGCCTGGTTCCACGGAGAGCAGTTCCATTCCACGTTCCAGGGCGCGTACTGCCATCATCTTGCCGGCAATGTAGTCCAGAGGCATGCATAATAGGGCCGTGCCCCCTTGTCGTAGTCCGAGGAAGTCGCAAGTCATGCGTGCGCTTGTGCGCATGCATTCCTTTTCTATATATATATGCTTGGGTGTGCCTGTGCTGCCACTGGTGCATACCTCCATGGTGGGCGAGGCATCGTGCCAAAGGGAAAGGAATTCGTCCGGAGTCATGCCTCTTCCACCTGTGCGCGCCACATCTTGGAACCGCGCAGTTCAAGATCCATTTCTATATTGTCCGTGTAGAGCAGTCCCGTGCCCAGACCCTGGGGAAATGTAATGCGCGGACCGTAGACACGAGCTGCCAGCAGGGCCACGTTGCGCAGACCGATGTTGCTCTCCAGGGCACTGGTCATCCACGAACCGATGCCGCGCTTGCCGGCTTCGCTTGCCCATTCGATGGAGCCTGTCATGCCACCGTGCAGGGTGGGCTTTATGACGATGTATTGCGGACGTATGGTGTCAAGCATAAGGCGCTTTTCTTCCAGCGAATTCACGCCGACAAGTTCTTCGTCCAGAGCAACAGGCAGGTATTTCCTGCCCTGTGCCTTTGCCTCTTCCTGCAGGCGGCACAGGTGTGCCATCTCCTTCCATTGGTAGGGCGCTATAGGTTGCTCGATGGAATGGATGCCGTACTGTGCCAGAGTGGCCATCTTCTCCTCTGCCTCGGAGGGAGTCCATGCCCCGTTGGCATCCACACGGAGTTCCAGTGTGTCGGGGCTGAAGCGTGAGCGTATGGTGCTGATGAGGCGCAGTTCCTCCTGCCAGTCTATGGCGCCGATTTTCAGTTTTATGCAACGGAAACCCTGGCGCAGTTTTGCCTTCACCTGAGCGAGCATGTCGTCATAGTCCGACATCCACACCAGTCCGTTCATGGGTATGCCCACCTCGGAACGTGCAAAGGGAGTGTCGTAGAGCAAGGGGTTCTGCTGGTAGTCGTACATGGCCGATTCCAGCGCAAAGAGCAGGGCGGGGTAGGGACGCAATGTCTCGGCGTAGTTCTCGCTCTGCAGCGCTTGTTCTATGAGGCGTGCCACGTCCGACATGCGTGTGTATGCATCGCGGTCCGAACTGAGGTCCGGCAGCGGGGCACATTCGCCCAGCCCGATGCGTTTGCCCTCCTCATCCCGGATGGTGATGATAATGGCGTCATGGGTCATGTACTCGCCGCGGCTGGTGCGTGCCGGCTTGCGGAAGTGCAGTGTGCGGTGTGAAAGGGATATGTTCATGCTGTTTGAAGTGGAACTTCGTTAAAGTCTTCGGGTACTAATACTTCTGGTAGTTTTTCCGTTTTCCGTTTTCCGTTTTCCGTTTATGGTATATACGTGTCTCCCCATTCAGGCTTGCGCTTCTCCAGGAAAGCCTTGCCGCCCTCCTGTGCCTCGTCGCAGAAGTAGTAGAGCATGGTGGCATCGCCTGCCAGTTCCTGTATGCCTGCCTGTCCGTCCAGTTCGGCATTGAGACCGCGCTTTATCATGCGCAGGGCAATGGGCGAGTGCTGCATCATCTGTTGTGCCCACTCCACGGTGGTATCCTCCAGTTGGTCGTGGGGTACAACCTTGTTGACCAGTCCCATGTCCAAAGCCTCCTGGGCGGTGTAGAGCCGGCACAGGAACCATATCTCGCGAGCCTTCTTCTGACCCACTATGCGTGCCAGATAGGAGGAACCGAAACCGGCATCGAAACTGCCCACCTTGGGACCTGTCTGCCCGAACTTGGCGTTGTCGGAGGCTATGGTGAGGTCGCAAACCACGTGAAGCACATGTCCGCCGCCCACGGCAAAGCCGTTGACCATGGCAATGACGGGTTTGGGTATGGAGCGTATCTGTTTCTGTACGTCCAGAACGGAGAGGTGTGGCACACCGTCCTCGCCTATGTATCCGCCACGTCCCTTCACGTTCATGTCGCCACCGGCGCAGAAGGCATTGGTGCGCATCCAATCCTCTTCGCTTTGTCCCTCCTTGCGGGGCGAGTCGGCACCGGTCAGGATGACCACACGTACGGTGCTTGAATCGCGGCAATAGCGCATTGCATCACTCAGTTCCCATGTGGTGAGCGGTGTGAAGGCGTTTCTTACGTGCGGACGGTTTATGGTTATTCGGGCTATGCCCTGCCATTCGTCCAGGAGTATCTCGCGGTATTCTTTAACGGGGGTCCATTGTCTCATAGTAGTTTCGTTTTATGGTGTACTCGGAGGCCCGGGGGACTCAGAGTCCGGTTATTTCCAGTATTACGGTATCTTCTGCATTGATGAATTCATCCATGTGCTCCCTGCCATGAAGATAATGTATGCCGTACATGCGTGCAACGTCCTCGGCTTTCAGGGAGTGGGTACCGGTTATGGCGTCACGGCTTTGCATGGGAGCCTGAGGTACGGGCAGGGTATTGAAGATGCTGCCGTGTCCGTCGTTCAGTAGGAGAATGTGCAGGTTTTGGGGTAGGGGAGCATTCCAGAGCGCATTCTGGTCGTAAAAGAAGGACAGGTCGCCGATGACGATGAATACGGGTTCCTTGGGACGGGCCTTGGCATAACCTACTGCGGTAGAAAGTGAACCCTCTATGCCGTTGATGCCACGGTTGCAGAATATCATGGGGTACACGTAGTTGCGGTATGCTGTCATGGCCTGTTGTGCCAGGCGCACAGTAGAACTGTTGGCCAGGTGCACGTTGACTGTTTCGGGCAGTTTGGAGAAGAGTTCGGCAAGTAAGTCAACACGCGGGTCTGCAGTCCCTGCCCCCGTGTCTTTAAGTGGAAGTTTCAGAGGTTTGCACTTAGAGGTGTTGCACAGGAGCATATAGTTGAGAAACTCTGCCGGCGATGCCACTACGGCATGTGTCTGGCAACAGAACGTGTCGGCCACCGCACCGTCGGGACTGACATGCCAGTGCTCCTTGGGTCTGTGTTTGCGGAAGAACTCCTTCAGTTCCTTGTTCACTATGTGTCCGCCCAGGGTAATCAGACGGTCCACACGTTTCATGCGGGTCCAGTCTATCTGGCAAGGATTGGTGCAGTAGGGTGTGGGTGTCTTGCTGAGGCTCTCCGCCACGATGCGGAAATTGGCAGAAACCTGTTGCAGGATGAACGGGACGGTCTGTTCGGTGATGTGCAACTGTCCTATCACAATCAGCGTGCGCCCCTGTGGCAGTACGAGGCAGTCCTGCTCGTTCTCCGGTGTCTTGTGCCAGAGCGATATGTTCCTCAGTCTTATTACCCTTGCCTCGGGAAGAACTTTTGCGTTGAACTTATAGACAGGTTCGCTGATGGGTATGTTTATATGCACGGGACCTTGTGGCAGGCGGTCCTTGCATGCCAGCATGGCCTCGTTGAGCAGGCGGTTGGCATGCCAAAGGTTGTCTTCGGGCAGGCTTACGCTCATCTTTACCATCTTGCCCAGTGCTCCCTCCTGTGGCATGGTCTGTCCGTCCATCTGCCCGATCCATGCTGCAGGGCGGTCGGCAGAAATGAACACAAGTGGTGCATGTTGGTAGAAAGCCTCGCAGGCGGCAGGGTAGAGGTTGGCCAAAGCCGAACCGCTGGTTACCACCACTGCCACTGGCGCGTGTGTGGCAAGGGCCATGCCGAGGGCCATGAATCCGGCCGAACGCTCGTCGGTAGCGGTATGGGCGCAAAAGTCCTCAATCTGGCACACACTGTGCGATATGGGAGCGTTCCTGCTTCCCGGGCAAAGGACAAAGTCGTGCACGCCATGCTGGCGAAGCACGGACAGGGTTTCCAGTATGTTTTTGTTTGAACTAAGCATGCTGTATTGTTTTGGGTGGGTGGGGGATGAGGTTCTATGAGGTCCGATGATGATACAGGGAAACTACGGGAGAACCTATGAAAGCCTATGACTGGTCTTTCGCCAATGCGGACAGCAGGGTGTCCATTTTCCTCTTTATCTCGTCTTTCTCTTCAGAGAAGATACTGTTCCTGGTCAGTCCTCCACCGGCAAAGAACAGGGCCTTTCCGCCGGGGCGTATCTGTGCGCAGCGTATGTTTACGAAGATATTGGTCTCGGCCCTCAGGTTCAACGGTCCCAGATAACCGCCATAGTAGAGGCGTCTGTTGCGCTCGAACAGGCGTATGAAGTTCCATGCCTCCATCTTGGGCAGTCCGCACAGAGCCGGGGTGGGATGTAGCAGGTTAATTATATTCAGTGGCTGAGTAGGTTTGGGCAGGTGGAAGGTGTAGTCCGTGCGCAGGTGGAAAAGGTGTCCTGCTTTTGAGGTGTAAGGCCCATGTCGTGTTATTCTGGCGCCCAGTCCCTGGAGTTGTCCTTCGATGTAGTCGGAGACGATTCTCTGTTCGTGCACGTTCTTGCCGTTCCACTCCCCGTGTTCCCAGGTGCGTGTCCCTGCCAGAGCCATGGTATGCCATTTCTGTCCGTAGCCCTCCAGCAGAAGTTCCGGAGTGCATCCGAACCATCTGCCTGCCTGATGCGTGTAGACCAGATAGACCATGGAGTTTGGGAAACGCTCGGTGGCTCGAACAAAGAGTTCGTCCTCGTGTCCGGCTCCCTCCCAGTCCTTCAGTTGGGAGAAGGAGAGTACTAGTTTCTGGTAGTTTTCCCTGTCCAGTTGGTATTTGAAGGAGCGGAACGCAACCTTGTACCCGTCACTTTCTTCGATGTCCTCCGTCCTGTCTTCCAGTTCTATGGACGAAAGCGATATCCGCCTCTGCTTGCCCAATGTACGTGTTTCCAGGTCTATCAGTTCCCAACCGCTTACCGCCACGTCGGGTCTGATGAGCAGTGTGGGTGTCTTGGCCGTTTCGGTGAAGGGAGCGAAGATGAAACCCGAAGGTTCGTTACCGGGAAGCAGACCGACAGTGCCGGCATTGGTGGGGCTTCTGTGTAGCGATTCCATAACCAGTGCCTCGCCGTTTGTCTGCAATACCAGATGAGGTTCCCTCTCGCCGGGGAACCTGTACAGCGCAAAGTCCAATCCGCTGTCCAACAACCTTCTGACGCTTTCTGTAGTCACTCTCTCTTGTCTCCTCTTTCTAATATTATAACTTATGTCTGTTGGCGTGCAGACGCCTATTCCTGTACAAATATACGCATTTTTTTTGAAACCGTTGTTGTCATGCCTCGCCTTTGCATGTCCCAGTCCATATTTTAAGTGTTTTCCAGTGCTCTATAGTGTACTAGGCAGAGTGTCAGCCACGATATATCGCTAACCACTAAAAAAAAGTAGCAGAATGCGCATAATATTGTTTATTATTTGTACCTTTGTCCACCAAAATAGTAAAAAGACGCAACATATGAGCGACAGATTGTTTATTTTTGACACCACTTTGAGAGATGGTGAGCAAGTTCCCGGTTGCCAGCTCAACACAGTAGAGAAGATACAGGTTGCACGCCAGTTGGAGGCTCTTGGCGTGGACGTGATAGAGGCAGGTTTCCCTGTGTCAAGCCCCGGTGACTTCAATTCTGTAATAGAAATCAGCAAGGCCGTGACATGGCCCACCATCTGTGCACTGACACGTGCCGTGGAGAAAGATATTGACGTGGCCGCCGAGGCGCTGAAGTATGCCAAGCGTGGCCGCATACATACTGGCATTGGCACAAGCCCCTCGCATATCAAGTATAAGTTCAACAGCACACCAGAGGAAATCATAGAGCGTGCCGTGGCTGCCGTGAAGTATGCCAAACGTTATGTGGAGGACGTGGAGTTCTATGCCGAGGATGCAGGACGTACTGACAACGAATACCTTGCCCGTGTGATAGAGGCAGTATGCAAGGCCGGTGCCACCGTGTGCAACATCCCCGATACCACAGGTTTCCGCACTCCCTACGAGTATGGCGAGAAGATAAAGTTCCTCTACGAGAATGTGGATGCCTTTGCCGCCGGCAAGGCAATACTGTCCACACATTGCCACAATGACCTGGGCATGGCTACGGCAAACACCGTGGCAGGCGTGCTGAATGGTGCCCGACAGGTGGAGGTTACCATAAACGGTATCGGCGAGCGTGCCGGCAACACCAGCCTGGAAGAGGTGGCAATGATCTTCAAGACACATCCCGACCTCGGTATTCAGACGAACATAAACACTACCAAGATATACCCCACCAGCCGTATGGTGAGCAGTCTGATGAACATGCCCGTACAGCCCAACAAGGCCGTTGTAGGCAAGAATGCATTTGCACACAGCAGCGGCATACATCAGGACGGTGTTCTGAAGAACGTGAGCACCTACGAGATAATGGATCCCAAGGATGTGGGCATCGACGACAATGCCATCGTGCTGACGGCCCGTAGCGGTCGTGCTGCCCTGCGCCACCGCCTCAGTGTGAATGGCGTGGAACTGGACGGCGAGAAGTTGGATGCCATCTATCAGGAGTTCCTGAAACTTGCCGACAAGAAGAAGGAGGTTACAGACGATGACATCCTGGTGCTGGCCGGTGCAGACCGTTCCGCTTCGCACAACATCAAGTTGGATTACCTTCAGGTCACTACCGGCAAGGGCGTTAAGAGTGTGGCAAGCGTTGGCCTGCTCATAGGTAACGAACAGTTCGAGGCCGCTGCCAGCGGTAACGGTCCTGTGGATGCCGCCATCCGTGCCCTGAAGACCATCATCCGTCGTGAAATGACCTTGAAGGAGTTCACCATCCAGGCCATCAGCAAGGGTTCCGACGACATGGGCAAGGTGCACATGCAGGTGGAGCACGACGGCCATGTCTACTATGGTTTCGGTGCTAACACAGACATCGTAACGGCTTCGGTGGAGGCTTATATTGATTGTATAAATAAGTTTTAAGACCCCCTCTGCCCTTTGGGCATCTCCCCCTCTATGGGGAGACCTGGCGGGATGACAATATTTGGATGGATTGATTATTAAGGCAATACCATGATCCGTAATTTCCAAACAGCAAGTCTTGACCGATATGATTTACTGAAGATTTTTGCACGTAAGAATCGCTGTAACCAGACAACCGCAGAAATATGTTTGTGGCAACAATTGCGATGTGGGGCACTTGGTGTAAAGTTCAAACGTCAGCATATTATTTATGATTATATAGTTGATTTTGTATGCCTGGAAAAGAATTTGATTATAGAAGTGGATGGTGCGTATCATTATACGGATGAACAGATGATTCATGATGCATACAGGACAGAAGAATTGGAAAGGTTTGGTTTTAAAATCCTTCGCTTTACCAATGAGGAGGTAATAAATGAAACAGAGTCAGTAATCAGCAAAATTAAAGAATACATTATAAAATGAAGGAAGTTGTAATATCAAAAACCCCGGATGGCTCTCCCCATAGAGGGGGAGATGCCCAAAGGGCAGAGGGGGTCTCTTTGTTCGACAAAATCTGGAACGCCCACATCGTACAGCAGGTACAGGACGGTCCCACACAGTTGTATATAGACAGATTGTACTGCCATGAGGTTACGACACCTCAGGCATTTGATACATTGCGTGACAAGAACATCCGCGTGTTCCGTCCCGAGCAGGTGGTGGCAATGCCTGACCATAATACACCCAGCGACCAGCAGGAGCGCATCGATGACCCTGTAGGACGCAAGCAGGTGGAGACCCTGGCCAAGAACTGTGCTGAGTTTGGCATACGTCACTTTGCCATGGGAACCAAGGACAACGGCATCATCCATGTGGTGGGTCCCGAAAAGGCCCTGTCTCTGCCCGGCATGACCATCGTTTGCGGTGACTCGCATACATCCACACACGGTGCCGTGGGTGCCATCGCTATGGGTATAGGCACCAGCGAGGTGGCTCAGGTGCTGGCATCGCAGACCATCCTGCAGAGCAAGCCCAAGACCATGCGCATAAACATTGAGGGCACTCTGCCCGAGGGTACTACGGCCAAGGACGTGGCACTCTACATCATGGCACAGATGACAACATCAGGCGCCACAGGCTATGCCGTGGAATATGCCGGCTCTACCGTGCGCAACATGAGCATGGAAGGACGACTGACCCTGTCCAACCTGTCCATCGAGATGGGTAGCCGTGCAGGTCTGATTGCTCCCGACGAGACAACATTCGCTTACCTTAAGGACCGTGAGTATGCCCCCAAGGGCGAAGCATGGGACAAGGCAGTGGAGGAGTGGAAGAAACTCTATTCCGACCCCGATGCCGTGTTCGACAAGGAGGTGACATACCGTGCCGAGGACATTGCACCTCGCATCACCTACGGAACAAACCCCGGTGCTGGTATAGCCATAGATGAGTGCATCCCCACCCTCGAGGAAATAGACGAGGCCGACCGCCAGCAGTTCCTCAGCATGCTGGAGTATATGCAGTTCCAGCCCGGACAGAAGTTGGAGGGCACTCCCGTGGACTACTGCTTCCTGGGTGCATGTACCAACGGACGCATAGAGGACTTCCGTGCCTTTGCCTCGGTGGTGAAGGGCAAGAAGAAGGCCGACAACGTGGTGGCATGGCTCGTGCCCGGTTCTTGGCTCGTGCGCCAGCAGATTATAGACGAGGGCATAGACAAGATTCTGGAGGAGGCTGGCTTTGAACTGCGTCTGCCCAGTTGTTCTTCCTGTCTGGCCATGAATCCCGACAAGGTGCCTGCAGGCAAGTTGTCCATCTCTACGAGCAACCGCAACTTCGTAGGCCGTCAGGGTCCCGGCGCCCGTACCATCCTGGCAAGTCCTCTGGTTGTTGCCGCTTCGGCAATCACTGGCGTAGTAACAGACCCCAGAAAGTTGTAGACCCCTTCTGCCCCTTGGGGGGCATCTCCCCTTCTATGGGGAGAACCATGCGGGGTGTTTACCTTAATAAGTATAAATATAAAAAAGCCTTACCCTCAGGCTTAAACTATCCGGAGGCTCTCCCCATAGAGGGGGAGATGCCCAAAGGGCAGAGGGGGTCTTTTATATGAAACAGAAATTCGACATAATACAGTCAACCTGCCTTCCCATACAGATTGACAACTGCAATACAGACCTTATAATCCCTGCCCGCTATCTGGCAAGCACAACGCGCGACCCGAAGTTCTTCGGCGATGCCTTCATGCACGACCTCCGCTTTGATGCCGAGGGCAACCCCGTGGCAGACTTCGTGATGAACAAACCCGAGTATAGCGAGGCACCCAAGCAGGGCGTGCACGAAATCATCATAGGCGGACAGAACTGGGGTTCGGGCTCCAGCCGCGAGCATGCAGCATGGGCTATCGCTGGTTATGGCGTGCGTGTGGTGATAAGCAGTTCCTTTGCTGACATCCACCGCAACAACCTGCTCAACTGCTTCGTGCTGCCCGTCATTGTGAGCCGTGAATTCCAGCAGGAACTCTTCGAGACCGTAGCGGCAAATCCTCAGGCAGAGGTTCGAGTGGACGTTCCCAACCAGACCGTAACCAACCTGAGCACCGGCCATAGCAAATCGTTCGACATAAACGGCTACAAGAAGTATTGTCTGATGAACGCTCTGGACGACATCGACTTCCTGCTGGAGAACAAGGGGAAGATAGAGGAGTGGGAGGAAAAAAGGTAAGTACCCCAAAAACGGACCCTCCCCCAGCCCAGTCCGCGCGTCGAACTGGGAAGTTCTCCCCTCACAAGGTACAGAAGCACATTCAGTGCTTCCTTCAAAGACCTTGTTCGCCACAAGGGAGGGGAGTGGTTACAAAAGCGATATTTTTTTGCTACGGAGGTACCATTTATGAATAGAACCGACAAAGACTTGCATCAAACAAATCATCTTACTCCCCTCCCATGTGGAGGGGGCGGGGGAGGGTCTGCCTTTTCCCGTACCATAGAAATAATGGACACCACTCTGCGCGATGGAGAGCAGACCAGTGGTGTCTCTTTCATGCCCCACGAGAAACTGATGATTGCACGCTCCCTGTTGGAAAGGGTGGGCGTGGATCGCATAGAGGTAGCCTCGGCCCGTGTAAGCGAGGGAGAGAAACAGGCCGTTGCCAGCATCTGCAAGTGGGCGGAAAGGGCAGGCAAGATAGACAGGATAGAGGTTCTGGGCTTCTGCGACGGCACAACCTCGGTGGACTGGCTCCTGGGCACAGGATGCCGCCACCTGAACCTCCTATGCAAAGGCTCCCGACGTCATTGCGAAGGGCAGTTGCGCAAGAGCGTGGAAGAGCACATCAGCGACATACGCAGCGTGGTGGCATACGCCACGCAGAATGGTATCAATGTCAACGTGTATCTGGAGGACTGGTCCAACGGCATAAAGGACTCTGCCGACTATGTCTTTGCCCTGATGGACGGCTTGCAGAACACCCCCATCGAACGCTATATGCTTCCCGACACCCTGGGTGTGCTGAACCCCATGCAGGTGAGCATGTACATAGGGCAGATGGTGGCCCGCTATCCCGAGGCGCATTTCGACTTCCATGCACATAACGACTACGACCTGGCCGTGGCAAATGCCTTTGCCGCCGCAAGTGCAGGATGCATGGGCATACATACTGCCGTAAACGGGCTTGGCGAGCGTGCAGGAAATGCACCCTTGGCCAGTGTGCAGGCGGTACTCGCCGACCAGGCAGGCTTCGAGACACATGTCAACGAGGAGCAACTGGGCGAGATTTCCCGTCTTGTGGAGACATGCTCGGGTATCGTGGTGCCTCCCAACAAGCCCATCGTTGGCGAGAACGTCTTCACCCAGGTGGCCGGAGTGCATGCCGACGGTGACAACAAGGCCGGTCTGTACATGAACGACCTGTTGCCCGAACGCTTTGCCCGCAAACGAGAATATGCCCTGGGCAAGACCTCGGGCAAGGCAAACATCCTGAAGAACCTTGAAGAACTCGGTCTGGAACTGAGCAGTGAGGAGACCCGCATCGTCACGGAGCGCATAATAGAACTTGGCGACAAGAAGGAAATAGTCACCCGCGAGGACCTGCCCTTCATCGTGTCCGATGTGGTGCGTCATGCCACTGCCGACGAGGATGTGCGCCTGCTCTCTTACGTTGTCACCACGGCCTACGGTCTGAAACCCATGGCCAGCCTGCGGTTGGAGATTCATGGCAAGACCTACGAGGAACAGGCCCACGGAGACGGTCAGTTCGATGCCTTCGTACGTGCCATACGCCATATCTACCGAGAGAAACTCGGCCGCGAATTCCCTTGGCTCGTCAATTACACCGTGGGCATACCTCCCGGCGGACGTACCGATGCTCTGGTGCAGACGGCCATCACATGGGATTGGCAGGACAGAGTGTTGCGCACTCGAGGCCTGGATGCTGACCAGATGGGCGCTGCCATCAAGGCGGTGATAAAGATGCTTAATTTGATAGAGAAGGATTATTGATAAGAGAAAGACCCACCCCCAGCCCCTCCCTGTATGGAGGGGAGTGATTACAACCGACAATGAATATTAAGCATTAACAAATTTATTAACCCTTTTATAAAATCCCCAATTCCCCAGTGCTATATACTCCCTCCCCTTGTGGGAGGGTAAGGGGAGGGGTCCAAAGTATATGAAACTTAAGATTGCCGTCCTTCCGGGCGACGGAATAGGTCCGGAGATTATGGAGCAGGGCGTGGCCGTGTGCAGCGCCGTGGCTCAGAAGTTCGGGCATGAGGTCAGTTACGAGACAGCCCTCTGCGGCGCTCATGCCATTGACGAGGTAGGCGACCCCTTCCCCGAGGAAACCTACCAGGTATGCGAGCAGGCGGATGCCGTACTCTTTGCCAGCGTGGGCGACCCCAAGTTTGACAACGACCCTACGGCCAAGGTGCGCCCCGAGCAGGGTCTGTTGGCCATGCGCAAGAAGTTGGGCCTTTATGCCAATATCCGTCCCGTTGAGACCTTCGAGTGCCTTATCCACAAGTCTCCCCTGAAGGACGAAATAGTGCGTGGCGCCGACTTCATCTGCATCCGCGAACTCACCGGTGGTATGTACTTTGGTAAGAAGCAGGAGCCCACCATCAATGCCGATGGCGTGGAAGAGGCTTTGGATACCAACTACTACACCCGTCCCGAGGTGGAGCGCATCCTGCACGTAGGCTATCAGTATGCACGTCAGCGCCGCAAGCACCTCACCGTGGTGGACAAGGCCAACGTTCTGGCTTCCAGCCGTCTGTGGCGCAAGGTGGCCCAGGAGATAGCACCTCAGTACCCCGATGTGGAGACCGACTTCATGTATGTGGACAATGCCGCCATGCGCATGATTCAGGACCCCAAGTTCTTTGACGTGATGGTTACGGAAAACACCTTTGGCGACATCCTTACTGACGAGGGTTCCGTTATCACCGGTTCCATGGGTCTGCTCCCCAGTGCCAGCACCGGCAGCAGCACGCCCGTGTTTGAACCCATCCACGGTTCATGGCCTCAGGGCAAGGGCTTGAACATTGCCAACCCCCTGGCACAGATTCTCTCCGTGGCCATGCTCTACGAGTACTTCGACCTGAAGGAAGAAGGCGCCCTCATCCGCGAAGCCGTCAATGCCAGCCTGGCAGAGAACGTCCGCACCCCCGAAATCCAGGTGGAAGGCGCTCCCCGCTATGGCACACGCGAGGTTGGTCAGTGGATTGTTGACTACATCGCCAAGAAGTAAACTAATGTCGCTCGTTGTGATAGGGTTCTTCCGATACAACGGCACTCAAATGATAATTAAAGACCATCCCGCCTGTTCTGCATACAATCCTTGTGGTTGATGGCAGAGCAGGCGGGATGCTTCTGTATTGTTGTGAGTGTTTTCCTGGTAGACAAGCAGAAGTCCTCATAGTAGGAGTACTGCAGTCCTCATAGTAGGAGTACTCCGGTCCTCATAGTAAGAGGACTGTGCTTACAACACTTCCGGCAGTTGGAAGAGTCGTGTGCCGTTACTTCCTTTGATGAGGATTGTGCGGCCTGATAATGGGGTGGTGGAGAGCCTTTCCCTTACTTCTTCTACGTTGTTGAAGGTGGAATGTTTGCCGAGTGCAGAGCAATCCGCGTTGCAGAACTCCTGTCCCACGAGCCATATCTCGCAGAGTTCCATGGTGGCAAGGTGGGAAATGATGCGCTGGTGCTCTGTGGTGCTGTCCGCTCCCAGTTCGCGCATCTCGCCGAGGATGACCATTTTGTTTTCTGCCTGCATCTGGTTGAAGTTGTCCAGTGCCGCTGCCATGCTGGTGGGATTGGCGTTGTAGGCGTCTATGATGAGGCTGTTGCGCTCTGTCTTGCGGAACTCACTGCGGTTGTTGGTGGGTACATATTCCTCCAGGGCCTTGTCTATGAGTGCAGACTCTACGCCGAAGTGCAGACCCACGGTTATTGCGGAGAGAACATTGGCCAGATTATAGGAACCGATGAGGTTGGTCTGCACGGTGTGCCATTGTGCCTCCGCCTTGCAATACCAGCGGACACGGAGCATGGGATTGCACTCCGCCACCTCTCCCTCCACGTATGGTACGGTTTCTATGTTTCGTTCCGTTGCCATGTCTGTAAGGTTGGTGTCCTTGGTGTTCAGGAATGTGAAGCCGCCTCTGGCCTGCAGATCATCGTATAGTTCTCCCTTGGTATGCTTCACACCCTCGAATGAGCCGAATCCCTCCAGATGGGCACGCCCCACGTTGGTTATCAGACCGCAATCCGCCTGTACCATCCGGCACAGGAAGGCAATCTCCCCGGGGTGGTTGGCCCCGGTCTCTATTACCGCCATTTCATGCTCGGGGCGCAGACGCAGAAGAGTGCGTGGCACACCGATGTGGTTGTTGAGGTTGCCCTGAGTGAAGAGGGTGTTGTATTTCATTGTCAGCACGGCAGAGAGCAGTTCCTTGGTGGTGGTCTTGCCGTTGGTTCCCGTTATCTGCACCACGGGGATATTGATCTGTTTGCGATGCTGTGCCGCCAGCGCTTGAAGCGAGGTCAGTACATCCTCCACCAGACAGAAACGGTTGTCGCCTTCGGGGACAATATCCGCTTTGTCCACCACGGCCACGGCACACCCCTTTTCCAGGGCTTGCATGGCATACAGGTTGCCGTCGAAATTCTCACCCTTCAGTGCGAAAAACATGCTCCCTTCGGGGCAGTTGCGACTGTCCGTCGTAACCTCGGGGTGTTGCAGAAACACCTCGTATAGTTGTTCTGTGCTTGTCATTGGATTTGCTAAATGGACATTACAAATGCAAAGTTACGAAAAATCCCCAAATAAAAGCCAGCTTTATTTTGTTATTCGCTCACTTATTCGTAACTCTGACCAGCGGTCTTAGTTACTTTCGTTCGGATTTCCAAAATTAAAGTCCACTTTATTTTGTAATTCGCTCACTTATTCGTAACTTTGAAACGCATAAAGGAGTACACGTGTAAATACCAATGAGAAGAAGTAGCATTTCTGCAACCATAAATGTCGGAGGTCGTCTTGTTTCGCTCGACGAGCCTCAGGTCATGGGCATACTGAATGTTACCCCCGACTCCTTCTTTGCCACCAGCCGATGCCGTAGCGAGGAGGAAATCCGGCAAAGGGTTTGCATGATGCGTCGCGAAGGTGCCACGATGGTGGATATCGGTGCGTATAGCAGCCGTCCGGGTGCGGAGGAAGTCTCTGTGGAGGAGGAGTTGCGCCGTCTGCTCCCTGCTATTGGTATAGTCCGTGAAGAGTGGCCGGACGCTATCATCAGTGTGGACACGTTCCGTGCTGAAGTGGCACGTCAGGCCGTGGAGGCTGGAGCGGATATTATAAATGACATCTCCGGCGGAGAAATGGACAAGGACATGTTCCGGACGGTGGCGGAATTGCACGTGCCGTACATACTGATGCACATGCAGGGTACGCCCCAGGACATGCAGAAGGCACCGCATTACGATAACCTCATGTGCGAGGTGTTCCGCTCCTTGGGCGAGCGTGTGGAAGAACTCCACGAGATGGGCGTTGCCGATGTGATAGTGGACCCCGGTTTCGGCTTCGGCAAGACAATGGCGCAGAACTACGAGATGATGGTCCGCCTTGGCGAGTTCCGCCTGCTCGGATGTCCCATACTCGTCGGCATAAGCCGCAAGAGCATGGTCTACCGCCTGCTGGACACCACCCCCGAGGAGTCCCTGAACGGTACCACTGCTCTGAACACCATTGCACTGATGAACGGGGCTTCCATACTCCGGGTACATGACGTAAGAGAAGCCGTAGAGGCAATAAAGATATACCGGCAATGTTTGATTTCGGACTGAAGGACCTTATAGACATTTTCCTTGTGGCCATATTCCTGTTCTTCGGCTACAAGTTGATGAAGAAGTCGCGCTCCGTGAACATCTTCTACGGCGTGCTGGTCTTCATCAGCATCTGGATTCTTGTCAGCAAGGTACTGGAGATGAAACTGCTTGGAGGCATACTGAACCAGTTGGTCAGTGTGGGTGCCATAGCCATCATTGTCCTTTTTCAGGAGGAAATCCGCCATTTCTTCTACACCATAGGCACCCACGAGAGGGTAAACCGCCTGTGGCGTTTCTTCAAGCCCAAGACAACCAACGCATTTGAGGAAGACTATCGTTATGACCGCGAAACCATAATGCCCATACTGATGGCTTGCCTGAACATGAGCAAGCAGAAGACGGGTGCGCTCATAGTGATGCAGAATGACCTGCCGCTGGGCGACTTTATCCGCACAGGCGAGCGTATAGAGGCAAAGATATCCCAGCGCCTCATAGAAAACATATTCTTCAAGAACTCTCCCCTTCACGACGGTGCCATGATAATATCCGGCGGACAGATAACGGCCGCGTCCTGCATTCTGCCCATCAGCCACGACCTGGACATCCCCAAGGAATTCGGCTTGCGCCACCGTGCCGCCAGAGGTATCAGCAAGGAAACCGACGCTCTGGCTATTGTAGTCAGCGAGGAAACGGGGGGCATAACCGCGTCATACAACAACGAATATCTGCCCCACATGGATGCAGAGCGCCTTGAACGTGTGCTCATGAAGGGAAGGTTCTGAAAACGGAAAAAGACCCACCCCCAACCCTCCCTGTGAGGGAGGGAGCGTGAACGTAAAACATCAACCAAAGACTCTAAGGACTCTAAAGACCCTAAAGACCCTAAAGACTACAGAAATCTCTAAACACTAAACAATATACACGAATATGTCACAGTTAATGCAACAAATCATTGCTCGTGCCCAGCAGAACAAGCAGCGCATTGTGCTGCCCGAGAGTCTGGAAGAGCGTACTCTGACCGCAGCCGACATGTCTCTGCGCGACGGTCTGGCAGAAATCATCCTTATCGGTAATCCCGATGAAATTTTCGCTTTGGGTGAGAAACTCGGATTGAAGAACCTGGACAAGGCCATTATCATCGACCCCGCGACCAGCGACAAGACCGAAGAATATGCACAGCTCTTGTTTGAACTGCGCCAGAAGAAGGGCATGACCATAGAGAAGGCTCGCCAGTTGGTATTGGATCCCCTCTATTTCGGTTGCCTTATCATCAAGAGCGGCGATGCTGATGGTCAGATCTCAGGCGCACTGAGCACTACAGGCGACACCCTGCGTCCTGCCCTTCAGATTATCAAGTGCTCTCCCGGTATCACTTGTGTCAGCGGTGCCATGCTGATGATTACCGACAAGCCCGAATACGGTGAGAACGGTGTGCTGGTAATCGGTGACGTTGCCGTTACCCCTGTTCCCGATGCCAACCAGTTGGCACAGATTGCCGTCTGCACAGCCCAGACCGCCAAGAGCGTTGCCGGCTTTGCCGATCCCCGTGTGGCCATGCTCAGTTTCAGCACCAAGGGAAGCGCCAAGCATGAGGTTGTGGACAAGGTAATCGAGGCTACCCGCATTGCTCATGAGATGGAGCCCGAACTGAAGTTGGACGGCGAACTGCAGGCCGATGCAGCCCTCGTTGCTTCCGTAGGCGAGAAGAAGTGCCCCGGCAGTCCCATTGCAGGTCATGCCAACGTGCTGATTGCTCCTTCTCTGGAGGTTGGCAACATAGGTTACAAGTTGGTACAGCGTCTTGCCGGTGCCGATGCCATCGGCCCCATCCTGCAGGGTATTGCACGTCCCGTGAACGACCTCTCACGCGGTTGCTCTGTGGACGACATCTACAAGATGGTGGCAATTACTGCATGCCAGGCTATGGATGCCAAGTAAGCGGACATTGTTAATAGAAGTTTGATAAAAAGGAAAAAAGAAACGAAATCATGAAGATTCTTGTATTGAACTGCGGAAGTTCATCCATCAAATACGCGCTCTACAACATGACCGACAAGAGCGTGATTACCAGTGGCGGCATCGAGAAGATAGGTCTGCCCGACAGTTTCATCAACGTAAAACTCAACGGCGAGAAGCACAAGATGGAGCGTCCCATCAGCGAGCACACTGCCGGTGTACAGTGGATTTTCGAGGTACTCACAACCGGCGATTATGCTGTGCTGAAGAGTCTTGAGGAACTGGATGCCGTAGGCCACCGCATGGTTCATGGCGGCGAGAAGTTCAACAAGTCCGTTCTGCTCACCCCCGAGGTGATGGAGGCCTTCACTGCCTGCAACGACCTGGCTCCCCTGCACAACCCTGCAAACATCAAGGGTGTGAATGCCGTCAGCGCCCTGCTGCCCAACATTCCCCAGGTGGGCGTATTCGACACCGCCTTCCACCAGACCATGCCCGACTATGCCTACATGTACGCCCTTCCATACGAACTGTATGAGAAGTACGGCGTGCGCCGCTATGGCTTCCACGGCACCAGCCACCGCTATGTGTCACAGCGCGTGTGCGAGTTCCTCGGTTGTGAGGCAGAAGGCAAGAAGATTATCACCTGCCACATCGGCAACGGTGCATCCATCGCTGCCGTAAAGGACGGCAAGTGTGTGGACACCAGCATGGGTCTTACTCCTCTGGAGGGTCTCATCATGGGCACACGCAGCGGTGACATCGATGCAGGTGCCGTTACCTTCCTCATGGACAAGTTGGGTCTGGACACCAAGGGCGTTTCCGACCTCCTGAACAAGAAGTCAGGTCTGGCCGGTGTCAGCTGTCTGTCCAGCGACTTCCGTGATATCCTGGCCGGTGTGAAGGACGGCAACGAGAAGGCCCGTCTGGCCAAGGAGATGTACACCTACCGCATCAAGAAGTACATAGGCCAGTATGCCGCTGCCATGGGTGGTGTGGACATCATCCTGTTCACCGGCGGTGCAGGCGAGAACCAGTGGGAGGTGCGCGAAGGTGCCACCGCAGGTCTGGAATACATGGGCGTGAAGATGGATGCCGAGAAGAACCGTGCCTGCCGTGCTACGGAGGCTGTCCTCTCTGCCGATGACTCCAAGGTGACCGTATGCTGCATACCCACCGACGAGGAACTGATGATTGCCCTGGACACCCAGGCCCTTTGCTAAGCATACAATAGGAAACCGAGTGAAGGTAGTACCATTGCCGTATTGCCTTTGTTCGGTTTCTTTGTTTTCAGATTACACCTTATTATATAATATATAAAGCAGACTCCATGAACTACATAATAGAGAACGATTATCTTCGTGTAACCGTCACCTCCTTGGGTGCTGAGGTTATAAGTGTCGTAAACAAGGAAACCGGCAAGGAACTCTGGTGGAATGCCGATCCTGCCTACTGGGCAGGCTATTCTCCCATACTCTTCCCCGCATGTGGCGGCCTTTGGAACGGCGAGTACAAGTATCAGGGCAAGACATACAAGATGGTAAAGCACGGTTTTGTCCGCACCATGGAATTCACTCCTGCCAGCGAGCCGGAATACGGGCGCATCAGCCTGAGCGTCCAGGAAACAGAGGAGACCATGGAACAGTACCCCTTTGCCTTCAACCTGACAATAACCTATACCCTCGAGGGCAAGACCCTGACATGTAATGCCAGCGTTGCCAACCCCTCGGACACAGAGGTGCTTCATTATCAGATTGGCGGTCACCCTGCCATCATGCTGCCAGATTTCAGCAAGGATGCCGAGGTGGTGGGATACATGCGTCCCGAACCCAAGGAAGGCCTCAGTGTGGTACGTGCCAGCGAGCAGGGCTGCTTCGGTGGCGAGCGCTACTATGTGCCCCAGACCGAAGAGGGACTTATCCCCATCAGCGTGGACACTTTCCACAACGAGGCCCTTATCTTCGACAAGTGGCAGGTGAAGGCCATGACACTGCTCCGCACCGACAAGAAGACGGAGATATGCCGTATTTCCCATGGAGCCCCCGTGCTGCTTGTGTGGCAGATGACAGACCTGTTGTGCCCCTATGTGTGCGTAGAGCCTTGGTATGGCATGCCCGACCGTATCGGTTACAGCGTGGAACTGGACATACGTCCTTACAGCCAGCATGCCATGCCCGGACAGGTGTCCATGCACAACCTGTGGGACATAGAGTTCTGCTTGTAAAATCCTAATCCTGTATGATAACATTCCTGATATGCCTGACGGCACTTGTCGTGGCATACTTCACCTACGGCCGCTACCTTGAAAAGGTATGCGAGGTGAACCCAGACAATCCCGTGCCGTCAAAGACGCACTACGACGGTGTGGACTATATCCCTCTGCCCAGATGGAGGATTTTCCTCATCCAGTTGCTCAACATCGCCGGCCTCGGCCCCATTTTCGGAGCCTTGCTTGGAGCGGCATACGGTCCTGTAGCCTTCCTGTGGATAACCCTTGGCGGCATATTCATAGGTGCCATGCACGACTTTGTGGCCGGTGTCATCTCCCTGAAGAACGCAGGTCTCAGTCTGCCCGAAATCATCGGCAAGTACATGGGCGAGGGGACGAGGAAGTTCATGCGCATTGCCGCATTGCTGCTGATGGTCCTTGTCGGTGCCGTATTCATGTCGCAACCGGCAGAACTCATAGCGGCCAACATTTCCCTTCCGTCGTTGGAAACGGCCATGTCGTCGAATATGTCCTGGGAAGTGTTCGTGGTCATCATCCTGATTCTTGTCTACTACATCCTTGCCACCATAATGCCCATAGACAAGATTATCGGACGTATCTATCCCGTGTTCGGGCTTGCCGTCCTTGTTATGGCATTGGGCATACTCGGAGTCTTGCTCGTCCAGTCGGACAAGTACGTCATACCCGAACTTACCTCCTTCAGGAACTGCATTGCCGATGCCGGGAACTTCCCTATCGTCCCCATGCTGTTCACCACCATAGCCTGCGGAGCCATATCCGGGTTCCACGCGACACAGTCGCCAATGATGGCACGTTGCATGACCAACGAAATGCAGAGCCGTTCCGTGTTCTACGGGGCCATGATAGCCGAGAGCATCATTGCCCTCATCTGGGCTGCCATAGCCATGGCTTTCTGGGGAGGAGCAGAGGGACTTAACAATGCCATAGCCGAGTACGGAGGCAGTGCGGCAAGAATGGTGAATGTCATTTCGGTGGAGACATTGGGCCGTTATGTCGCTCCCTTTGTGGTTGTAGGAATAGTTGCATGTGCCATCACCTCAGGCGACACGGCGTTCCGTTCTGCCCGACTGATTGCCGCCGACATGCTCGGTATCTCCCAGGCAGGACTCACAAAGCGTGTTCTTGTCTCCCTGCCATTGTTCATGTTGGGCGTATTCATCATCTTCGCCTTGCCGTTCCAGACCATCTGGAGTTACTTTGCGTGGATGAACCAGACCCTTGCCACCATCACCTTGTGGTGCATTACCGTGTATTTGGCAAAGCATAGGAAGCCTATAGTCATAGGCTTGGTGCCAGCCCTGTTCATGACGTATGTGTGCTCGTCCTACATATTCATCTCTCCCATGATGGTGGGGTTGGAAAACAGGACCTATGCCTACGTACTTGGAGGTGCGTTGACATTGCTCGTTACGTTGATGGTGACAATGAAAATGAAAATAAGAGGCGCGTACAAGGAATAGACATAGTCGTTGCCTTCTTGTTGAGGCGTCATAATGAAATTTGCCTGGTCGGAGCATCGTGTATGCGTCTCCGATCAGGCAAATTCTTTGGTTGCCGGAGGGAAGTCGGGGTGGTCGTATTTCCTGTTTGTGCGGAGGAGGGCAACTCTTCTTTATGGACATGACTTTTGTCCTCTCCGAGAACCCTATTTTGTTGTCCCGGGTGACTCGTCCTTGTCGTCCTTGAGGGCGTATTTTCGTGTTCGGCTGGTATTTTAGCCTTCGTAGTTGTCAAGTAGCATGTGCTCTCCGTCCCATACGGCATAGGTGTACTTCCTTATCCATTCGCCGAGGATGAGGAGGCGGGCCTGGCGGGAGAGCATAAGGTCGAGTTCTATATGTCGGTGGCCGAAGATGAAAAATGAGATGGTGGGATGTTCGCGCAGATATTGTTTGGAGAAGATCACCAAGGGTTCATTGGCCTCGCCCTGGAAAGGTTCCTCCGTTTCCATGTTGCTGGAAAGGACATCGCCCAAGGCGTTTCTGGCTTCTCCGTCTTCGGAAACAAAAAGAGTGTCGCCGTTCTCGGCAACGGCATTCCTGCTATGCTTCAGTCGACTTGACTTTGCCCAGCGTAGGCCGAACTCCATGCCCCAGTCGGCAGGGAATATGTTGCGGAAGAGCCATTGGCACAATGGTGAATGGAAGATGGCACGGATGAAACGGAAGCCCCGGCTTGGGTCACCCAGTCCGTCGCCATGTCCCACAAAGGCGGTAAGCGGGTTGCCGGAGAGGGATGGCAGGGAGATTTCCTTTGGGGCGGCGTGCAGTATTACTCCGCACTCCTCGTGGAGATAGTCAAAGGCCCACATGTCGTGGTTGCCAGTGAAGAAATGAATTTCTATGCCTGCATCCGATAGTTCGGAGAGTTTCCCGAGGAAGCGCGTGTATCCCTTGGGGATGATATTGTGGTACTCGAACCAGAAGTCGAAGATGTCTCCCAGAAGATATATGGCGGATGCCTCGTGGCGTATGGAGTCGAGAAAGCGACACAGTCTCTGCTCACGCTCGCGGTTGTCTGCCGAAGCGCGGCTGCCCAGATGGGCATCGCTGAGGAAATATATCTTCTTCATTCCGGTCCCCTTTATATATATAATGTATATGATGTACTACAGGAACCCCAGTTCCATCTTGGCTTCTTCCGTCATCATGTCTTTTGTCCATTCGGGTTCGAAGACAAGGTTCACGTCCACACGCTCCAAACCTCCGATGCACTCCAGTTTCTGTCTGACGTCCTCCACTATGAAGTCGGCGGCAGGGCAGTTGGGGGCAGTCAGTGTCATGTCCACCTCCAGCGTCTTCTCCTCTGCCTTTACCTCTATACGGTAGATAAGGCCAAGGTCGTAGACGTTGACGGGGATTTCGGGGTCGAAGACGGTCTTTAGCAGTTCTATTGCCCTTTCTTCGATGGACAATGTGTCTTGTATGTTGTTCTCCATTATGTTTTGTTTTATTATGGGGCGGACGCGGCATGCCGCGTCCCTACTGGTGGGTGGTTGGGGGGAGAGTTTCGGAGTACTCGGAGTATTCGAATACTAAAAGTTATTCGCTCACCGCTAATCCGCTCACCGCTCACCGTTCACCGTTCATTCGCTCACCGCTCTTCACTACGCTCTCCCTCCCTATAGGGCGAATGAGGTCTTTAGAAGATTGATTAAATGTCAATCTGTGCCTCATGAGGGGAGGATTTTCCAATCCGACGTGCGGACTAGTCGGGGTGGGTCCGCTCACCCTCTCATCCTCCCCTCATCGGCATAGGAATAATATGTGTCGTCACCTATTATAATATGGTCATGCAGACGGAGGGCCATGGTTTGGCAGGCCTTTTGCAGACGCATGGTCAGGTCATCGTCCTGACGGCTTGGCTTTGGATTCCCGCTTGGATGGTTGTGGGCAAGGATGAGGTTCGGCGCTCCCGCTATGAGTGCATGGCGCAAGGCCAGGCGTATGTCTACGGTGGATTCCGATATTCCGCCGCGGCCTATGACATGATGTCCCATGAACTGGTTCTTTACATCCAGCAGGAGCAGATGGCACTCTTCGTGCGGTATGTCGCCCATCTTGGCGCGGAAAAAGTCGTAGGCATCGGTGGAGGAGCAGAACTTGGCCTTGGGGCCTTTGGTTTCAAGCAGCAGGCGCTTGCCCAGTTCCATTGCCGCCTGAATGGTGACGGCCTTGGCAGGTCCTATGCCGTTGTACTTCTGCAGTTCCTGACGTGAGAGAGTGCCAAGGGCACGAAGGCTGTCGCCATGTTCGCTGAGAACCTTGCGCATAAGGTCTACACTGGTCACCTCCGGCGTTCCGCTACCGATGAGTATGGCCAGGAGTTCGGCATTGCTGACGGCCTCGGGACCGAGGGTCATGACGCGCTCGCGCGGCCTTTCATCGTTTGACCAGTCCTTTATCTTCATGTCGCTTTCGTACTGATGGATGGCGCCTCCCTACTGATAGAAGTTGTCCTTGAAGGCCTGCAACTCCTCATTGCGTCCGCATACGCATCTTAGCCACCATGCACGGATGAAGCCCGTGCCGTAGCCGAGCAGTTGTATGAAGGATGCCTTTATGCTGAGCAGGGCCACCTTGCACGACCTGTTCTGGATGAGCGAGTCGGAGAATATCAGTATGGAATAGAGCACCGGGGGGATGAGCGAGCAGGCCATGGCAATGCAACCGATGAGCATGCCCACGTGGAGCATGTGGTCGTCTGTACCTGTGCCGGATGCACTATGGATGCCATACAGGTTGGCGCAGGCCAGTACGAGGCCTGCCACGAAGAGCAGTGCCAGGCATGCCATGCCTGCTGTGAAGACGGCAGGCAGGAGGTGCACCAGTTTCATGCTGCCGGGATGGCGCTTCTGCAGGTTTATGCGCGCTATGCCGCTATTGTGCACCTGCTTGAAGAATTTCTTCATGTCCGTGCGGCGCTTGTGCCACACCCATGCCTCGGGGAACAGGCGGCATGATGCCCCGCTCTTGAAGATGCGGATGCTGAAATCTATGTCCTCGCCGAAGCGCATGGCAGAGAAACCGCCCAGGCGCCGGTAGAGGTCGGCACGTATGCCCATGTTGAAGGAGCGCGGATAGAACTTGTCCAGTTTCTTCTTGCCTCCACGTATGCCTCCTGTGGTGAAGAATGAGGTCATGGAGTAGTTGATGGCCTTCTGCACGGGCGAGAAACTCTCGTGTGCGCGGTCGGGACCTCCGAAGGCATCGCATGGCTTGCGTGTAAGTTCGTCGTCCACGGCCTGCAGGTATCCCGGAGGCAGGACGCAGTCGCTGTCCAGCACTATGAGGTATTCGCCCTGCGAGCGCTCGGCCCCGTAGTTGCGCGACTGGCCGGGACCGCTGTTCTCTTTATGGAAATAACGCAATGCCAGCCTGGAGGCGTGCTCGTTGACAACGTTCTGGCAAGGTATCGTGGAGCCGTCTTCGACCACCACTACCTCGAAGTCCTTCAGTGTCTGCACCTCCAGGCTGGCAAGCAGTTCGTCTACCTCGTCGGGACGATTGTAGACGGGAATGATGAGGGAGTATTTCATGTATTTAAGGGTCATTTCTCTCTCCCGTCCTTTTGCCCCCGAAACACCTGTCGGTGTTCGGGGCAAGTGTAAGGATGGTTAGTTGTTATGCCTTGACACGGCCCAGGTAGCTGCCGTCGCGGGTGTCAACCTCCACGATTTCGCCCTCGTTGATGAACAGGGGCACGCGGATGTCTGCACCGGTCTCCAGCTTGGCGGGTTTCAGGGTGTTGGTGGCGGTGTCACCCTTCAGGCCGGGCTCTGTCCACTCGATGGCCAGATGAACCTTTGCGGGCAACTCGGCATAGAGGATGGTTTCTGTGCTTGCATCGGTAACGACCTCCACGTTCTGGCCTTCCTTCATGTACTTCACGCCGGTAATCTGGTCAGCGGGGATGTTTACCTGCTCGTAGGTCTCGTTGTTCATGAAAACGTAGTCCTCGCCCTCGGCATAGAGATACTGGTAGGGACGGCGCTCTACGCGGACATCCTCCAGCTTTTCACCGATGTTGAAACGACGCTCCAGTACGCCGCCGTTCACCACGTCCTTCAGAGTTACGCTCATGATGGTGTTACCCTTACCGGGCTTGCGGTGCAGGAAATCAATGCAGAAATACAGCTTGCCATCCATGCGGATGCATGTACCTTTCTTAATGTCTTGTGAGTTAATCATATATTTGATGTTTAATTATTATGGTTAATTCAGTTGTGCCTACACGATGGTAGTGTTGGTATTTCATGTGCAAAGGTACAACAATTTAGGCAAAAAACAAGAAAAAAGTCGGAAAGGTTTGGTCATTTACAAAAAAGTATGTAATTTTGCACCCCGAAACCCATGGTGTGAAAACAGATAAAAACAAAACATAGCTATGAAAAGAACATTCCAACCCTCTAACCGTCGCCGTGCAAACAAGCACGGTTTCCGTCAGAGAATGACCACTGCCAATGGTCGTCGTGTATTGGCAAGCCGCCGCGCAAAGGGTCGCAAGAAGCTGACCGTTTCTGACGAGAAGCATGGCAAGTAAGCAAGAGATTGCTTTCACATAAGAGAAGAAGTAGGGACGTTTCC
>JAFVTT010000016.1 GCA_017503065.1 Bacteroidaceae bacterium
TATGCGCTAATGAAACCTTCTTTTTGTCATCTGTTTCGTCACTTCTCGGTTACAATGGAACCCCATTGCGCCCTCAAAGTGGCAAAACATCTGTTCAAAAACAAACGCTATTATCATCATAACGCTAATGACCGATTTGGGTTTAAGCCATTGACAGCAATCAGAACTCCGCGTTTCTGGGAGTACGGGGGAAGGGGATTACGTCGCGTATGTTCTGCATGCCGGTAACGAAGAGCAGCAGACGCTCGAACCCGAGACCGAAACCTGCATGGGGGCATGAACCGTACTTGCGTGTGTCGAGATACCAGGTCATGTCCTTCATGGGAATGTTGCGTGCCTCTATCTCGCCCACCAGTTTGTCGTAACTTTCCTCGCGGACGCTACCGCCGATAATCTCGCCGATAGAGGGGAAGAGCACATCGGTTCCCTGTACGGTCTCCTCCATCTCCACACCGTCCAGGACGGGGTTCTCGGCATCTATCTTCATGTAGAAGGCCTTGATCTTCTTGGGATAGTGGCTCATGATGACGGGCTTCTTGAAGTACTCCTCAACGAGGTAGCGCTCGTGCTCGCTGGCAAGGTCGTCGCCCCAGTTACAGGGGAACTCGAACTTGCGGCCGTCGCGCATGGCCTGCTGCAGTATCTGTATGCCCTCGGTGTATGAGAGACGCACGAAGGTCTCGTTCAACACACCCTCCAGACGGGCTATAAGGCCCTTGTCCACCATCTTGTTGAGGAACTCGAGGTCGTCCTTGCAGTTCTCCAGTGCCCAGCGCACGCAGTATTTGAGGAAGTCTTCCTCCAGGTCCATGAGTTCGTCCAGATCCATGAAGGCAATCTCGGGCTCTATCATCCAGAACTCCGCCAAGTGGCGGGGAGTGTTGGAGTTCTCGGCACGGAAGGTGGGGCCGAAGGTGTAGATGGCACCCAGTGCTGTGGCACCCAGTTCGCCCTCAAGCTGACCGCTGACGGTGAGCGAGGTCTGCTTGCCGAAGAAGTCGTCGTCGTAGATGATGCTGCCGTTCTCGTCCTTCTTCAGGTCATAGAGGTTCTTGGTGGTAACCTGGAACATCTGACCTGCACCCTCGCAGTCGCTGGCGGTGATGAGGGGAGTGTGGAAGTAGAAGTAGCCGTGCTCGTGGAAATATGTATGTATGGCCATGGCCATGTTGTGGCGTATGCGCAGGATGGCACCGAAGGTGTTGGTGCGGGGGCGCAGGTGTGCCACGGTGCGGAGGTATTCCCATGAAGCACCCTTCTTCTGCAGGGGATAGGTATTGTCGGCAGGACCCAGGATTTCTATCTCGCGGGCCTGCACCTCGCTGGCCTGACCTGCGGCAGGGCTTTCCACCAGAGTGCCCAGCACGCTGATGCAGGCACCTGTGGTAATCTGCTTTACGGTCTCCTCGGGGAAGTTGGCATCATCGCCTACAATCTGTATGTTCTTGATGGTAGAACCATCGTTGAGGGCAATGAAGAAGATGCCCTTGCTGCCACGCTTTGAGCGCACCCAGCCTTTTACTATAATGTCTGAGCCGTAGTCGGTGCGACCCAGTGCGTCAATAACTTTTGTACGTTTCATATTATATTATATAAGGTATGGTGAAAGGGCAGAATTACTGGTATTGGCATTCACCTTTCCGTTTTACGAACGGGAGCGAACTCTTGGACGGACGCTGCACGCAGCGTCCCTACTTTGTAAGCAGTTTTCCGATTTCCTTTTTATCCAAGCGCTGTAGTTTTTTATTGTAGGGACGTTGCGTGCAGCGTCCGCAGATTGAGCGGTTGGACGAACGGGGCGAATTCTTGGGCGGACGCTGCACGCAGCGTCCCTACTTTGTAAGCAGATTTCCGTTCTCCGTTTTTATCCAAGCACGCACCTCTTTATTGTAGGGACGCTGCGTGCAGCGTCCGCAGGATGGTCGGTTGGTTGGACGAGCGGGAGTGAGCGGGCTGTTGTTGGAAAGAGGGTTATAGGGCGGACGCTGCACGCAGCGTCCCTACTTTGAAAACTGTTTTCTGTTTTCCGTTTTCACATTTCCGTTTTCACATTTCCGTTTTACTCAAACGCTCCCATCTTGAGCATGTTCACCTCATCCTGGGTGAGGAAACGCCAGTCGCCGCGCTTCACGTTCTTCTTGGTAAGACCGGCAAAGTAGACGCGGTCCAGCTTCACCACCTTGTAGCCAAGGTGTTCGAAGATACGGCGCACAATGCGGTTGCGTCCGCTGTGTATCTCTATGCCTACCTGCTTCTTGTCTGTCTCGTGGGCATAGTCGATGGCATCGGCATGTATCTCGCCATCCTCCAGCATGATGCCGTCGGCAATCTGGCGAAGGTCGGCAGCGGTGACGTTCTTGTCGCAGAATACGTGGTATATCTTCTTCTTGAGGTACTGGGGATGTGTCAGTTTGGTAGCCAGGTCGCCATCGTTGGTGAACAGGAGCACACCTGTGGTGTTGCGGTCCAGACGGCCTACGGGGTAGATGCGCTCGCGGCAGGCGTTCTTCACCAGTTCCATCACGGTCTTGCGGTTCTGGGGGTCATCGCTTGTGGTAACGTAGTCCTTGGGCTTGTTAAGGAGCACATACACCTTCTTCTCCATGTTGATGGCCTGGTCGTGGAACATCACCTCGTCGCTGCGCTTCACCTTGGTGCCGAGTTCCGTAACCACCACACCGTTAACCTTGACAACACCGGCCTGTATGAAGGTGTCGGCCTCGCGACGGCTGCACACACCTGCATTGGACAGGTAGCGGTTCAGACGCACCGGTTCATCTGGATCGTAGTTCTTCTCCTTGTACTCTATCTGCTTCTTCATGCTGTACTTGGCATGAGGATTGTAGCCCTGGGTGCGCTTCTTGTAGCCACCGGGACGTGACTGGTAACCGCCTTCGCGCTGCTGATAGCCGCCTTCACGGTTGTAGGGACGCTGCTGATAGCCACCCTCGCGACGCTGGTAGCCACCCTCGCGGTTGTAGGGACGGCTCTGGTAACCGCCTTCGCGCTGTCTGTAGCCGCCACGGTTATAGTCTCCGCCGGGACGACGGTCTCTGTTCTCTCTCTGGTAACCGCCCTCGCGATGATGGTAGCCACCCTCGCGGTTGTAGCCATCATTGGAACGATACTCTCTTCTCTCTCTCTGATAACCGCCGTTGTTGCGGTCGAATGAAAGGCGCTGGGGACGATCACCGCCACCATTTCCCTCGCTGGCAAACTGCTTGCGCCAGCTCTCGTCTTCTGTAGTCATAGTCTAATGAACTTAATGTGTTTTTCTCTTCTATAATCATTGTAGGGACACGGCATGCCGTGTCCGCCACTCTAACAATCTTAGCATACGGACACGGAATGCCGTGTCCCTACTGTTCACACACCGGTGTAGGTGTGGGGGGTAATCTGGCGCAGTTCTGCCTTCACAGACTCGCTGACGTCCAGGCCCTCTATGAAGTCCTTGATGGTGGACTCGTTGATGCCGGCACCGGTGCGGGTCAGGGCCTTCAGTGCCTCGTAGGGGTTGGGGTAAGCCTCGCGGCGCAGGATTGTCTGGATGGCTTCGGCGCACACTGCCCAGCATCCGTCCAGATCGCGGTTGATGGCATCCTGGTTGAGCAGGAGTTTGCCCAAGCCCTTCATTGTGCTCTGCACGCTGATGAGCATGTGGCCCATGGGCACACCCACATTGCGCAGAACGGTAGAGTCGGTAAGGTCGCGCTGCAGGCGGCTGATGGGGAGTTTCTGTGCCAGGTGGGACAGGATGGCATTGGCCACGCCAAGGTTGCCCTCGGAGTTCTCGAAGTCGATGGGGTTCACCTTGTGGGGCATGGCGCTGGAACCTACCTCGCCTGCCTTTACCTTCTGGCGGAAATACTCCATGGATACGTACTGCCAGAAGTCGCGGTCCAGGTCGATGATGATGGTGTTGATGCGTTTCATGGCATCGAACACGCCTGCCAGACAGTCGTAGTTGGATATCTGTGTGGTCCATTCCTCACGCTCCAGTCCCAACTTCTCGCTGACAAAGCGGTTGCCGAAGGCACGCCAGTCATACTGGGGATATGCCACGTTGTGGGCATTGTAGTTGCCGGTGGCACCACCGAACTTGGCGGTGAGGGGCTGCGCCTTGAGGGCCTCCAACTGGCGCTCCAGACGGTAGACGAACACCATAACCTCCTTGCCCATACGTGTGGGGGAAGCAGGCTGGCCGTGTGTCTTGGCAAGCATGGGAATATCCTTCCAGTCCTCGGCATAGGAGCGCAATTGTGCTATCAACTGCTCTATCTGGGGATAGTAGACCTCCTCCAGAGCCTCCTTGATGCTGAGGGGAACGCTGGTATTGTTTATGTCCTGGCTGGTCAGGCCGAAGTGTATGAACTCCTTGTAAGCCTCCAGTCCGCCTATCTTGTCGAACTGCTCCTTGATGAAGTATTCCACGGCCTTGACATCGTGGTTGGTAACGCTCTCGATGTCCTTGACGCGCTGGGCATCAGCCTCTGTGAAGTTGCGGTAGATATCGCGCAAAGTCTCCGCCGATGCAGGGAAACCCTCCAACTGAGGCAGGGGAAGTTCGCACAAAGCAATGAAATACTCTATTTCCACACGCACGCGATACTTGATGAGTGCGTACTCAGAAAAATAGCCGGCCAGAGGCTCGGTCTTGCCACGGTAACGTCCGTCGATTGGACTGATTGCTGATAAAAGACTTAACTCCATTGTCTTTATATATAAGTAAGGTACCTTAAAACAGAAAAGAAACTGAGATTACTTCTTAAAGTCATCGTCAGTTTCTTTCCATCACTTTTGTGGGCGATGACGGATTCGAACCGCCGACCCTCTGCTTGTAAGGCAGATGCTCTGAACCAGCTGCGCTAATCGCCCATGCCTTCCGTAGAATTGCGATGCAAAGGTACGACTTTTCTACGGAACCGGCAAGCATTTGGCAAATTATTTTATGTTGCAATGCCTTATTTGCCTACAGGTGGGAATAATTTGGCGTCAGTGAAGATAAAATTTATCATTAGTGGCGGTAAAGTTTATCATTACTGGCGGTAAAGTTTATCATTAGTGACGGTAAAGTTTACCATCACGGGGAGCGGAAAACGGAAAACGGAAAACGGAAAACGGGGAGCGGGGAGCGGGGAGCGGATGAGCGGGGAGCGGATGAGCGGGGAGCGGGGAGCGGGGAGTATTACGATACAGTATGGGCGGGAAGCATTGGTGCTTCCCGCCCAAACTGTATAAGGGTAAAGGTTTACTTACTTCAAAGAAACAACTACGCGACGGTTGTAGGAGATGGGGGAAAGGTCCTTGACACCACCCTTGCCGACAACTTCGATCTTGTCGCGGCTGACGCCCATCTTGACAATCTCTTCGGCAACAACCTTGGCACGCTTCTCAGAGAGAGTCTGGTTGTATGAAGCGGTGCCGGTCTTGGAGTCTGCATAACCAGTAACCACAACAGTCTTGCCGCTTGACTTGGCACATTCTGCCAACTGCTTAACATTCACAAGGTCCTTCTTGGAAGCGATCTTGCTTCGGCCAATGTTGAAGAATACAGAAACACGGCTTGCAACCATCTCTGTTACGGCAACAGGTTCGGGGCACTTGTGGTCCTTAATCAACTTCTGGAGACGTGCATTCTCCTCCTGCTGTTCGGACAATGCCGCATTCAGAGCGTCCAGCTGGGCCTTGTTCATAGCCATGATGGCGTCCACATCGGGAGCATTGTCCCAACCTACCTTGCCGAGATTCACGCCAAAACCTACACTTGCGCCGATCTGCCAGTCGCGTGTGCCAAAAGCCCTTCTTGAACCGGGAGCAACTGCGGCATTGCCGTCGCTCACACCTTCCAGCATGTCTGCATAGATGTCAACATTGATATGGAAACGCTTTGTCACGTTGAAAGTATTCAACCAACCGCCACCAACGACAACAGAGTTTTTTGAATCGTCGAAGTTGCGATGATAACCTGCACTTCCGTAAAGGATAGTGTTCCAGACACGAGGCTTGTAACCGGCAAACAGGTTATGCAGATTCAACATTGGCTGCAAGCTGACATTAAGCTGCAGGTACTTGGGACTGGCCAATTCATTCACCCACTCATTTACGGGATCTACATGATAGTTGTAGGGATGATTCACCTGCCTGCCCTGTCCAAGGCCGACCTTAACACGAACACCCACAGAAGGAGTCGCCCACTTACCGACGGTGATATTGCCACCCCAGCTGCCACGCTCGTAAGCGAAGGGGCTTCTCATCATCGCCACCTCCTGACTGGAATAATTGCTGATGAAGTCTGCACCTGCAGACACGAACCAATTATCCCAAAAACCGTTAGTCACAACCTTGTGCTTTAAGGTAGGAATCTCGCTTGTCTTAGCTTCCTGAGCAGACGCTCCTAAAGACATGCCAGCAAATGCCAGCAGAAACATCATCTTCTTCATTGAGTATGTATAATTTAAATTTTACATCAAATATGTCTGTACACAACAACAGATTATGTCGCAAAGATAGAAAATAAATCCCACTTTTACTAACTTTTACTCACAAAAATGCTCTTCAAAGCCCAAAAAGCGGTCCAAACCATCCGACAGACAATAAACGCCCCTATTTAGAGGAGGCAAAACGCTTGGTTTGCTCGCGGATAAGTTCTTCGTCGTCGAAGTATGTTATCTTCATGGCCTTGCGTACCTCGTCCATAGTCTCTACGGCTGCCTGACGGGCTTTCTCGCAACCCTTGCGCAGAATCTCGTAGATGGCGGGGATGTCCTTCTGAAGTTCCAGACGACGCTCGCGGATGGGAGCAAGGCGATCGTTCAACACGTTGTATAGGAACTTCTTGCAAGTTCCGTCGCCCAAGCCGCCACGGGTGTAGTGAGCCTTCAGTTCGTCCAGGTTCCGGTACTCGGGAAGGTACTTCAGGAAGTCCTCGTCGGTACAGAAAGCATCCAGATAGGTGAAGACGGTATTGCCCTCGAGATGGCCGGGTTGCTCGATGTGGATATGCTCGGGGTCGGTGTACATGCTGTTAACCTTCTTCTTCAGTTCCTTGGCGGTGTCGCTAAGATAGATGCAGTTGCCCAGAGACTTTGACATCTTTGCCTTGCCGTCGGTGCCGGGAAGGCGCAGGCAGGCAGCGTTGTCGGGGAGCATGATGTTGGGTTCCACCAGAGTGTCGCCATATATATTGTTGAAGCGGCGCACTATCTCGCGGCTCTGCTCCAGCATGGGTTCCTGGTCCTGACCGGCAGGAACGGTGGTAGCCTTGAACAGGGTGATGTCGGCCGCCTGACTGATGGGATATGTGAAGAAACCCACGGGTATACTCTCACCGGCAAAACCACGCATCTGTACCTCGGTCTTCACCGTGGGATTGCGTTGCAGGCGCGACACGGAGACGAGGTCCATGAAGTAGAACGACAGTTCGCAGAGTTCGGGTATCTGGCTCTGTATGAATATCGTCACCTTCTCGGGGTCAAGTCCACAAGCCAGATAGTCCAGCGCAACCTCGATGACATTCTGGCGCACCTTCTCGGGATTGTCGATATTGTCTGTCAGTGCCTGTGCATCGGCAATGAAGACATACATCTTGTCGTAATTGCCCTCGTTCTGCAACTCCACGCGGCGTCGGAGGCTGCCCACATAATGTCCGATGTGCAAGCGACCCGTAGGACGGTCGCCGGTAAGTATAATTCTCTTGTTTGGTTCCATTTCGCTCTAAACTAAAGAGGGAAGCAACACACATCGCTTCCCTCCTTATATTATTAACTATAAATAATGTGCAATGCCTTACTTCAATGACACAACTACGCGACGGTTGTAGGAGATGGGAGAAAGTTCCTGAACGCCACCCTTGCCAACAACCTCGATCTTGCTGCGATCCACGCCCATCTTGACAAGTTCCTCGGCAACAGCCTGAGCACGCTTCTCAGAGAGAGTCTGGTTGTATGCAGAACTACCAGTCTTGGAATCAGCATAACCAGTAACCACAACAGTCTTGCCACTTGACTTGGCGCACTCTGCCAATTCCTTGACATTAACCAAATCCTTCTTGGAAGCGATTCTGCTCTTGTTGATATTGAAGAACACGGAGGCATTGGTTGCAACAATCTGTGTCACCTGCTTTACAGCCTCGGGGCACTTGTGGTCCTTGATCATCTTCTGAAGACGTGCATTCTCTTCCTGCTCGGAAGCCAGAGATGCGTTCAAAGCGTCCAGCTGAGCCTTGTTCATAGCCATGATAGCATCAATGTCGGGAGCATTGTCCCAACCTACCTTGCCGAGGTTGAAGCCACAACCTACGCTCCAGCCTATCTGCCAGTCGCGTGTGCCAAAAGCCCTTTTTGAACCGGGAGCAACTGCGGCATTACCGTCGCTCACACCTTCCAGCATGTCTGCATAGATGTCGACATTGATATGGAAACGCTTTGTCACGTTGAAAGTATTCAACCAACCGCCACCAACGACAACAGAGTTCTTAGAATCGTCGAAGTTGCGATGATAACCTGCACTTCCGTAAAGGATGGTGTTCCAGACGCGAGGCTTGTAGCCAGCAAACAGATTGTGGAGGTTCACCATGGGCTGCAAGCTAATCTTCAACTGATTGTACAAGGGATTATCTGCATTGCCGTCGCCCTCAGGACCGTTTACCTGAGTACCCCATGCCGCACCGATCTTGGCACGCATACCGAAAGAGGGAGTGGCCCACTTACCCAGACTTACGTCAAAGCCCCAGTTAGCACGGTCACCGCAGAAAGGATTACGGCTCACACCTGATTCCTGGCTAGAATAGTTGCTGATGTATTCTGCACCGAAATCTACAAACCAATTATCCCAAAAACCATTAGTCACAACCTTATGTTTCTGAGTTGGAATCTCAGCAGTCGTGTTCTCTTGAGCCACAGCTCCAAAAGACATGCCAGCCATAGCCAGCAGAAGCATCATTTTCTTCATAACCTTGGGTTTTATTAATGACTTTATATTTATTCGTCTATCTATTTACCGAGTGATACTTTTTCCGTTGCAAAGATACAAAAAAATAAGACATCACACGCATGGATATACAGAAATATCGTCATTTCTATCGAAAAAGGCATAATTTGGCATCATGGAAATATCATAAAAACATTTTTCCGATACTTTCCTGTGCCAAAATCACTATAATAACCTTTCCGTCAGGCGATACATTTGGATTTGTACTCCTGAACAGATCTGACATCAGGACATCCATTTCGTCCTGTGAAAGGACCTGCCCTTCAACTATGGCCGCCATCCTTGCCAATGACAGGACCATACGGCGCCTGCACTCCGACAAGTCCAGGGACTTTCCATGGCGGACGGACTCTATCATGTCGCAAAGAACCGTCTGAGGTTCCAGTCCCTCTATTCCGGAAGGCAGGCCATTGATGGAGAAGCTGCCGCCGCCTATAGGAACAATGTCAAAGCCAAGGTGGCGCACATCATCCTGTATGCTCTCCAGAATCTGGGCATCAGAAGGCGGCAGGGTGAGGAGTTCGGGGAACAACAGGCCCTGAGAAGCATTCTCCTGCCGTGCAATCTGCGCCATGTACTTATCGTAGAGCACACGCAGATGTGCACGATGCTGGTCGACAATCATCAAACCGGAACTGGTTGCAGAAACAATATACTGCCCCCTGTACTGGAAATGCTGGGCCCCGACCTCCTCGTCGCCAAAGTCTCCATCCGCAAACAGAGATTCCTGCCTGTCTGACCTGTCATCCGCATTTGGCAGCAATTGCTCATAAAGTCCGGACCATGCCTGAGAGGCACTGCGTGGAGGACGGGAAAACGCGCCCTGAACCGAGGAGGACGGGGCAGTCTCCCGGGAGAATGGGTTGTACGAGGCGTCTATTGTCAAAGTGGGGGCCTTAACCTCTGTCCTGGAAGCATCCATGACCGGGATGTCGGTTTCCCGTGCATTGTCGAAGTCGATAGTAGGCGTTGCACTGAAGCGGCCCAGCGATTCCTTGATGCCGGCATGGATAATCTGCCATATTGACGATTCGTTCTCGAACTTTATCTCGGTCTTTGTGGGACTGATATTGACATCAATGCTGGCAGGGTCTATGGTCAGGTACAGGAAATAAGGGACCTGCTCTCCCTCGGGGACAAGACCGTTGAAGGCTTCGGCCACCGCCTTGGCGAAATAGGGATGGCGCATGTATCTGCCATTGACAAAGAAATACTGGCGTGCGCCTTTCTTCCTGGAAGACTCCGGACGGCCCACAAACCCCGCTATCCTTACCAGAGTAGTATCCACATCCACCGTCACAAGGTCGTCGCCGATCTTCTTGCCGAAAATATCAACAATACGCCTGCGGAGGTTTGAGGCCATCAAACGGACAGTCGGGGTTCCGTCGCACGTAAGGCTGAAGGCCACGGAAGGGTTTACAAGAGCGATACGCTCGAACTCCTGCATGATGTTGTTCAGCTCGGTTTGGTTGGACTTGAGGAACTTGCGGCGCGCCGGGATATTGAAAAACAGGTTGCGCACTTCGAAGTTGGCACCTACGGCACATACGCATGGCTGCTGGTCCAGGACACGGCCGCCCTCTATCTCAAGGCGTGTGCCCAACTCGGAGTCAAGGGTGCGCGTCTGCAACGTGACCTGAGAAACGGCAACTATGGAAGGCAGGGCCTCACCACGGAAACCCATGGTACTGAGGGTGAAAAGGTCTTCGGCACGTGTTATCTTGCTGGTGGCATGACGTTCAAAAGCCAGACGCGCATCCGTCTCGCTCATACCCTTGCCATCGTCTACCACCTGTATGCAGGTGCGTCCGGCATCCTGCACATACACATCTATAGTTCCGGCACCTGCGTCGACAGAGTTCTCAACAAGTTCCTTGATGACAGAAGCCGGGCGCTGAATCACCTCGCCGGCAGCTATCTGATTGGCGACAGAATCGGGCAAAAGATGAACTATATCCATGCTATAGGAGGGGGAGGGGGAAGGGGGGGGAGTTAAGGTTTAAGGTTTCAAGTTTCAAGTTTCAAGTTTAAGGTTTAAGGTTTCAAGTTTAAGGTTTAAGAGGTAAGGGCTAAAAATGTATGTCACCGGTCATTATCCAGCGCAAAAGCATGAACAACAGGATGATGACGACCAAGGCCACGGGCCACTTTATAAGGCCACGACCTCCCTCGGCATACCTCTTGGCACGCGGAGTGAACTCGGAGAACTTACCCTTGAAACGGTTCTGCGTATAGTCCTCCCGGGCAGGAGGCAACTCGCCTGTCTCACGCTTATAGTCATTCACCAACTTATCCAGTTTCTCCTTGCGCTCGTCAGTATATATGCTGACACGCCTAAATTTCCTTGGCTCCCGCGTCTTGAACAATCCCATGTTTTTTTCCGACTTTATTCAGTTTTTGTAAAGGTACCTTACGCTGCGGACTCTTCTTCAGTTCCATTTCCTTCGATTTGCCCCTCCACACGAATATATCCTGCGGACTTATAGGGCGAATATGCTCAAACCATTGAAAGTTATCCAAGAAACGTTTGTCTGCCGGTATCATTGGAATAGGATAGAAAGTTCCCGTTGCCGCAGGCATCCATATCTTCTTCATCTTCCTGTTTTCACCCATGAACATCTTCATCTCCGTGCTCTCCATATGGTTCATGGCAACCATCAGACTGTCTTCGTCGAAAGGAAAATAATTCACTATAACATTACCTATGACGTGAGTCATCTTCATTTCTCCGTTCTCCATATAAGAATGCATCTCATGGCCAGCCACCTGATTATAGTGCAGGCTATCCAGACGCTCGCACGACAAGGTCTGCCGCAATACATATATACTGTCTATGGTACTGTCGTTCATGAAGGCCTGTATCTCCTCTCCCAGCAACTGCTGCGAACCTGTCCATAAGATAGGATCCTTGTACATGATCATCATCGAATCGCGCGTCTGGTACACCAGAGAGTCACACACACCCTGCATGTCGGTCCTGTACATACGCACATGATTATATGCATGCATGGTACGGTATGCCGAATCGGTATTCACATTGAAAGTGAACATCTTGATGCTATCCGCATGCATATACAAAGTATCCGCTCCCTGCGAGAAATCCATTATACATGCGGAATCCGTGCCCAGAGTATACCCCAACTTATCATTGTAATAACAATAATTGCCAGTCATTGCATTATTGCTGAGTATGTCAGTATAGAGGATATTACCGAATGCCTCTCCAATGGAGTCAACACTGTTCCACACGATGCTGTCACCTATCAGTTTCTTGCCATTGTTGCTCATCTCACTACGCTTCAGCAAAGTGAGATTGTTGTTGTTTGAATCCATATACCCGAATTCGGTATAAATATGGCAGCCACCGTCATCTATAGTACTCGGTCCGCGAACATTCGCTACCGATGTCACCGTATTATAATATAAGGTATCAGAGAGCAAAGTGGTGCGTGCCTGCTGCGGAGGAGCAGGACTAACCATGTGGACATTGTAATTGAACACCGCTATCTTTGTTTCAGGGCGGTACTCTCCCCAGTCGGAAGTCATATCGTTGTCCTGAGTGACCAGGTGTCCTCCCTCGAAGAAGTAACCGACATTATAGAGGCGGTCATAGTCCAACGAGTCGGTATACAGCGTTGTCTCTCCGTGTACCAAAACCACGTTGTTACGCACCCGCGCCAACTTGTCCAAGCCATTGTAGTACAGAACATCTCCCGTCAAGCTCAGCGTATCACCCTGCACCATGCGGACATTGCCAAAGGCATCCATACTGTTGGAGGCCTCGTAAAACAAAGCACTGTCGCAGTACATGAGCACGTCGTCGTGGCGGAACTGAACGTTACCCACCAGTATCTGTGCCCTTGCATCTATACTTATATCATGATACAGTCTGTCGGAGTGCAGGAGATGAACCCTACCCTCACCCTGTGCCCATACCATCATTGGCAGGAAGACGGACACAATAAAGACAACTATAAACAAATAATTTCTCAAAGTAAACGCTTTGATGCCGCAACCTACATTACTTCACCCATCCCGGATACATGAAGTCGCACTCGCCCCATCCCTGCTTTATGCGCACATAGGTGCTCTTCTGCTTCTCACGAATCCATTTCTGGATAACCTCCTCGCTCTTGCGCTCCTCTACCGCACCCTTCAGAATCTGGAAATCCTCGGTTACGGAAGCCCTGTGAGCAGGAATACGGTTCTTCAACTTCACTATGGCACACACCTCACGTCCGCGCTTGTCAATCATAGTGAAAGGCTTGGATATCTCACCTACCTCCATATCATTGACAATACGGGAAACCTCGCCCGGCAAGTCACCCATCTCGAATCGTGTGGTACGCTCGCCAGTTTCCCGATTGGTATTTACCATGATACCATGATTGTTGCGTGTGTCCTTATCGTCAGATATCTCCTGGGCGCCTATCTCGAACGTGAACTTGCCATCCCTGATGTCCGCAGATATGGAGTCGAGTCTGGCAAGGCACGCATCCACATTCTTCTGTTCCACCTCGGGACGACGCAGGATATGACGTGCACGGATCTTGTCACCACGAACCTCTATCAACTGTATAATATGGAAACCGTATTCACTCTGCACCACCTTGCTGACCTTGTTGGGATCTGTAAGGGAAAAGGCCACGTTGGCGAATGCCGGATCCATATCGGCCTTGCCGAAGAAACCGAGGTCGCCACCCTGACGGGCAGAACCTTCGTCCTCGCTGAACATGCGCGCCAACGCAGAGAAACTGGTTGCCCCGCTTGTGACACGCTCTGACCAACCTCTCAGCTGCTCCTTCACGCGTTCAATCTCCTCACGCGTGATTCTGGGGTGCTGCACCAGTATCTGCACCTCCACCTGAGTGGGAATGAAAGGCAGGCTGTCCTCCGGCATATTCTTGTAGTGGCGGCGCACCTCGGCCGGAGTAGCCTTGACATCCTTTGTCAGATTACGGCGCACCTCTTGGGTAAGCATCTCGGCACGAATCTGTTCAAACAGTTCCTCGCGTATCAGATTCATTGGCATACGCATGTATTCCTCCAGCTTCTCCTTGCTGCCGGCCATCAATACCCTTTCATTTATCTTGGCCTCCACATTGCGGTTAACATCAGCATCACTCACAGTGATACTGTCCAGTTCCGCCTGATGCAGGAAGAGTTTCTGCACAGCCAACTGCTCCGGTATCACGCAATACGGGTTGCCCTTAATGGTATTGCCGTAATCATTGCGTATACGCTCCACCTCAGAACGCAGGATAGCCTCGTCGCCAACCACCCAGACCACCTCGTCCACGACGTCGTTCTGGGAGAATGACATAACTGTCTGCAGGGCAACAAGTGCCAGACATATAAACTTCTTCATTTACCTTATCAATGATTGTTAACCGTAGAAAGCACGTCCTCGAAGATTACAACGGGATACTTCTTGCGAAGACCCTCCACGTATTTGTCCTCCTGTGCCTTCTGATAATCCTGAACTACCTTGGCACTGACATCTGTCCACTTTGCAGGCCCCTTCTTCAGGACCTTGCCCACACGACCGACGTAGGGGAAACCGTCTAAAGGTTTCACCTCCCCACCCTTCACCTTAAAGGCCAGGGCATCGACATTGGCATTGTCGCCCCTGGCAAACAAGCGCTTGTCCATACGTACAGTAACACTGTCCTTATTGAACTGTTCACGTACCATAGATATCCACTTGCTGTCGTCCTTCTGCTTCTTCAGCATCTTTGCCACACGCTTCACGTCGGCCTTTTCCTTGCAATAATACAGCATTCCGCTGAAATGAGGATTGTCCCATGCATAGGCCTTCCTGTTGGCCTTGAAATAGTCCTCCAGCCCTGCGGTATCCACCTTGGCAGGTTCCCAAATCTGCGTAGAGCACAATTCATAGAGAAGCAGACCGTCGTGATACTCCTTTACCAGATATTTCAACTCCAGATTATCGGCACAAAGACGCTCCGTCTCCATATCAAGAATCTGGTCTGCGGTGTACTTGCCTTCATACTTCCTGACGATAGAGTCAAGGGCATCTGTGGCCAGACGTTCGTGCACTCCACGACGTTCCATGAAGCGGTGAATCTGGGGATGCAAGGTGTCAAAAGGTTCCAACTGCTTGCGTTCCAGCATCTTCACTATGTGATAACCCACGGGACTGAGGAAAGGTTTGCTCATCTCTCCGGGTTGCAATGCATAGGCAACATCTTCAAACTCCTTCAGGGTATTGCCTGGACCTATCCATGGCAAAGCACCGCCTTCCCTACCTGTCTGCACGTCATCGCTCAACTCCAATGCCAGTTTGGAAAAATCTGCGCCTTGCAGCAAGGCATTGTAAATACTGTCGGCACGCATACGCTTCTCATCCTGCACCTTGGCATCAGCATTCTGTGGCACGAGCATCAGGATATGAGCAGGCCGGATCAGGTCCTTGCCACCGAGGGCCTGTACCATGCCGTTATAGTAGTCCTGGCACTGCTGCTCAACAACCACTTCAGGGACGAGCAGAGGTCTGATCTGCAAGTCGCGGTAATGGCGGAACTCCTTCTGGAAAGAAGTGATGGTATCCATCTTGGCATCCAGGGCTGCACGCACCTTCATCTTGTAGACGGCAAACAGGTCGGCATACTCGCGGACCGTCTTCTTGTCCACAACGGCATCGGTGTTGTTCTTGTTGAAGTTATATTCAAACTCACTGCGCGTAACAGGTTCGCCCCCCACGGTCATTACCACTGGATCCGAGGCCTGCTGGGCAGAAGCGGCTGCAATGGAAAGGCACAGGGCACAAGATGTCAGAATTTTCTTAAGCATAGTCTTAGGTTGGCTTTTCTTGATAAAAGGATAGAAAGGCAGAAAGAGCCGCCCCTTACTGGGGACGGCTATAGTTTGGAGCCTCGCTGGTAATGGTCACATCGTGGGGATGCGACTCCAGAACACCGGCATTTGTAATACGCACGAACTTGGCATTGTGCAAAGCCTGGATGGTACCTGCTCCGCAATAGCCCATACCGCTACGCAGACCGCCTATCAACTGATAGATAACTTCCTGCACACTGCCCTTGTAGGGGACACGGCCGGCAATGCCTTCGGGAACGAGTTTCTTAACGTTCTTCACTTCGCCCTGGAAATAACGGTCCTTGGAACCACACTCCATGGCTTCCAGCGAACCCATGCCTCGGTAACTCTTGAACTTACGGCCGTTGTAGATGATGGTATCGCCAGGACTCTCCTCGGTACCGGCAACCAATGAACCGATCATCACGCAATAGCCGCCTGCGGCCAGAGCCTTGACAACATCACCTGAGTAGCGCAGACCACCGTCGGCTATCAGGGGCACACCGGTGCCCTGCAGGGCAGACGCAACGTCGTAAACGGCGCTCAACTGGGGAACACCCACACCGGCAACCACACGTGTTGTACAGATACTGCCGGGACCGATACCAACCTTCACACCGTCTGCACCAGCCTCAACCAACATCTTGGCTGCCTCGCCGGTTGCCACGTTACCCACCACGATGTCCACACCGGGGAAATGGGCTTTGGCTTCCTTCAATTTCTCTATCACGAACTTGCTATGACCGTGGGCAGTATCAATGACGATAGCGTCCACACCGGCATCCACCAGAGCCTGCATTCTGTCGAAAGTGTCGGCAGTAACACCCACACCGGCAGCAACACGCAGACGTCCCTTGGAGTCCTTGCATGCCATGGGCTTGTCCTTTGCCTTGGTGATATCCTTGTAGGTAATCAGACCGATGAGGTGGTTCTCTTCGTCCACTACGGGCAACTTCTCTATCTTGTTCTCCTGAAGGATGTCGCTTGCAGAAAGCAGGTCGGTTCCGGCATGAGTGGTAACGAGATTCTCGGAAGTCATAACTTCGTCCACCAGACGACCCTGGTTGCGTTCGAAACGGAGGTCGCGGTTGGTAACGATGCCAACCAGATGGTTCTCGTCGTCCACCACAGGAATACCGCCAATGTGGTACTCAGACATCAGAGCCAGAGCATCTGCCACGGTGCTGCCGCGCTTGATGGTGACAGGGTCGTAGATCATACCGTTCTCGGCACGCTTTACGATAGCCACCTGACGGGCCTGGTCCTCAATGCTCATGTTCTTATGGATTACACCGATACCACCCTCGCGAGCGATGGCAATGGCCATCTTTGCCTCGGTGACAGTATCCATTGCTGCCGTCACGAAGGGAATCTTCAGGTCGATGTTGCGGGAAAACTTGGTACTCAGTTCCACAGTGAGAGGAAGAACCTCGGAATAGGCAGGAACCAACAGGACGTCGTCGTAGGTGAGACCGTCCATCACAATCTTGTCTTCAATGAATGATGCCATATGGGTCTGAAGTTTTGATATGTTATTATTGTGGACAAAGGTACGAATAAGTGAGCGAATTGCCAAATTTATTTGAGCATTTCCGAACGTGAGTACATAAGAACGCTGTTCAATGGTACGAATAAGTGAGCGAAATACAAAGCAAAAAGGTCTTTTTGTTTTCATTTCCGAACGAAAATACCTTTTAGCATATAGTCATGGCATCCGTCTTCAACGACAACGGGGACCCGTCCACAGAATGACGAGTCCACGCTGTCAGGGAAAAAGCCCCCCCACATGACCGGCAATGCCCGTGACAGGCAGCCGGTGTCAGTTGGCAAGTTCGGAAAGGAATTTAATACGCACGAGGCGGATGTCTCTCTCCTCGTAGTCCGGACCAAGTGTCTTTACGGCCACGGAAAGGCGGTCGGTCTCCGACTCATCGTGGAAGTAGTCATAGATGTCCAGCATATAGTCCTCGTCCATGACATCCTCCAGATAATAGTTGATGTCCAACTTGGTTCCACTATATACGATAGCCTCCATCTCGTCCAGCAGTTCGTCGAACTCTATGCCAAGACCATCGGCAATGTCCTCGAGGTCCAGTTTGCGGTCCACCTTCTGTATTATGCTCACCTTCAACTTGCTTTTGCTTGCCACTGTGCGCACACGCAGGTCCAGGGGACGCTCAATCTCGTTGTCCTCGCAATGCCTCTTTATCAGTTCGCAGAACTCCTTACCATAGCGCTGGGCCTTGCCCTGCCCCACCCCGGGAATGTTCTGCAGTTCCTCCAGGGATATGGGATACATGGTTGCCATGGCTTCCATGGAACTGTCCTGGAATATCACATACGGAGGTATGCCCAAGGCTTGCGCACGCTTGCGACGAAGGTCGCGGAGCATCTTCAGCAGAGGCTCGTCAAGCACCGCAGTGCCCTCCTCGGATTCCGGTTCATAGTCGCCAAACTCCGTGTTTTCCTTGAAATAGAACGGTTCTGGAGAAGTCATGAACTTCTTGCCGCTCTTGGTCAGTTTCAGCAAACCGTAGTTCTCCACCTCCTTCTCTATATATCCAGACAGAATGCCCTGCTTTACAAGCGCCTGCCAATAGGAGGATTCATGTGACATGCCTACGGCGAATTCCGGCAACTGCTCATGGCAATGGGATATAATCTCCTCCGTCTCCACGCCCATCATGATGTTCACGATGTGGTCCACCTTGAACTTGCCTTTCACGGCCTGAATAACGTTGAGCACCTTCAGCAGATCCTTACTGCCCTCAATGAATTCATGCGGATGCAGACAGTTGTCGCAACGGTGGCAGTTGTCTTCGGGGTAATGTTCGCCGAAATAGTGCAACAACAGACGGCGGCGGCACACGCCGCTCTCCACATAGGCCTTGGTCTCTGCCAGCAACTGGTTGCCTATATCCTGTTCGGCCACGGGTTTGCCCTCCATGAACTTCTTCAGTTTCACCAAGTCCTTGGGAGAATAGAACGCCAGGCAAATACCCTCGCCTCCGTCGCGGCCGGCACGGCCGGTCTCCTGGTAATACCCTTCCAGGCTCTTGGGGATGTCATAGTGTATAACAAAACGCACATCGGGTTTGTCAATGCCCATGCCGAAGGCTATGGTGGCCACGATGACATCCAGGCGCTCCATGATAAAATCGTCCTGCGTCTGGTTGCGTTCTGAAGTCTCCATGCCCGCATGATATGCGCGTGCATTTATATTGTTCGCTCTGAGAATCTCCGCCAACTGCTCCACCTTCTTGCGCGACAGGCAGTACACGATACCGCTCTTGCCGGGATGCTGCATTATAAAACGGACGATGTCCTTGTCCACGTCCTTGGTCTTCGGGCGCACCTCATAGTAGAGGTTGGGGCGGTTGAAGGAACTCACAAAATCAGTGGCCTTCAATATGCCCAGACTCTTCTTTATGTCGCGGCGCACCTTGTCCGTTGCCGTAGCAGTAAGGGCAATGATGGGAGCGCGGCCTATCTCGTTGACAATAGGGCGTATCCTGCGGTACTCGGGACGGAAATCGTGTCCCCACTCGGAGATACAGTGCGCCTCGTCCACAGCATAAAAACTTACCTTTATATTACGTAGGAAGTCCTTTGTCTCCTCCTTGGTAAGCGACTCGGGGGCGACATAAAGCAACTTCGTACGACCTGCCTGGATGTCGTTCTTGACCTCGTCCACCTGAGCACGTGTCAGGCTGGAGTTCAAATAGTGGGCAATGCCATCGTTCTCGCTGACCTGGCGTATGGCATCCACCTGATTCTTCATCAGGGCAATCAGGGGAGACAGGACAATGGCAGTACCGTCCATTATCAAAGCCGGCAACTGATAGCACAGGCTCTTTCCTCCACCAGTAGGCATCAGGACAAACGTGTCGTTCCCACCCAGCAGGTTGTTGATAACATCCTCCTGCTGGCCCTTGAAGGAACTGAAACCAAAATAGCGCTTCAGATTAGAAATAAGGTCAATTTTATCCATAGTGGTAGTCGCAGATAGTGGCGCACGTCTACAAAGGTAACAAATATAAACGACATCTCCAAGGAAATAGAGCAAAAATAAGGCTACTTTCCAACGACCGTTCCTACTCTTTTTTATCACAAGGAACATATTTCCGTAGTTTTTATGTACATTTGCATTTGATAAAATGCATACAGACATGACCAAAACATCAAAAAGAGCCACGGAATTTGTCGTTTTCTGCATAGAGAACACCGCCAACAGGCTTGGCATCCCTGCCCGACAACTATTCCAGGAACTGAACAGGACCGACGGCATACGGAAGTTCCTGTATCCGAGTTACCCTGTACTGCATAGCCAAAGCAAAGAATATATCGTTGACGAAGTCATAGAATACATCCACAGGCACAACCCCGACTTTGCACCCTATAAACAATAATGACATGAAAGTGTATCACGGTTCAACATCCATCGTAAAGGTACCATCGGTAGGCTTGGGCAGAAACAACCTGGACTTTGGCAAGGGATTTTATGTCACAACCCTAAAAGAACAGGCGACGTCTTGGGCAAGCCGTCCATTGAATGCCGACAAGGAACAAATACTGAACACCTATGAGTTCAACAAGGAGGGCATAATAGAAGACGGTTACAGATACAAGCAATTCCTTGGCTACGACACAGAATGGCTTGAGTTTGTCATAGCCAGCAGAAAGGGAGAACCCGTATGGGAAGGTTGGGACATTATCGAGGGAGGCATTGCCAACGACCGTGTGTTCAACACCATAGAACTATACGGCCTGGGGCTTATCACTCAGGAGGCGGCGCTGCAGAGGCTCATATATGAGCAACCAAACAACCAGATCTGCATCCTCAACCAAGAAGTGGCAGACAAATATCTACGCTTCATGGAATCATGCATAATACCGAAGAAGGAGGAAGAACCATGAACAACGAGCAATCACAGGTCAACGACACCTTGTTGCAGATGAAATATGCCAGGGTTGTCTCATTGCTGGCAGAACGATTAGATATCAGTGACGACAAGGCACTTGAGTTATTCTACATGTCAGACACATACGGCTATCTCAGTCTCAAGATGTATCACCTTCACAACATGAGCGATGCCTATATAGTAGACGAACTGGTGCTTGAACTGCAATCCAAGCAAATGCTACCGGAATAAAAACGACACGCGCGCCCCGATCGGGGCGCGCGTGCTACATGTCTGCCGTCAGAGTCGGCACATAGGTTACAATACCTCGGACTTGGCCAACTGCTCACGCACATAATCGGCGGTGATGGTAAGTTCCGTCTGGTCCGTACCGGGGACAGAGAACTGGAGGTCGGTCATAACCGATTCCACGATACCACGAAGACCGCGGGCACCCAGATTGCGCTCCATTGCCTTGTCCACCATAACCTCCAGAGCCTCGGGAGCGAACTCCAGTTTCACCCCGTCCATCTCGAAGAGTTTCTTCTGCTGGCGGATGAGCGAGTTCTTGGGCTCGGTGAGGATATTGCGCAAGGCTTCCCTGTCCAGGGGACGCAAGTAGGTCAGCGCCGGCAGACGGCCTATGAGTTCGGGAATGAGGCCGAAACTCTTCAGGTCCTGCGGTTGTATGTACTTCAACAGGTTCTTGCTGTCTATGTTGTGACGCACTGAGACATTGTTGTAACCCACCGTGTGGGTGTTCATGCGCTGTGCTATCTTGCGCTCGATGCCATCGAAGGCACCGCCGCAGATGAACAGGATGTTGCGGGTGTCCATGTGCACATAGTCCTGGTCGGGGTGCTTGCGGCCTCCCTTTGGCGGCACGTTCACAACACTGCCCTCCAGCAATTTCAACAGACCCTGCTGCACACCCTCGCCACTGACGTCGCGTGTGATGCTGGGATTGTCGCCCTTGCGTGCTATCTTGTCTATCTCGTCTATGAACACAATACCGCGTTCTGCCTTGGGCTGGTCATAGTCGGCCGCCTGCAACAGGCGCGACAGGATGCTTTCCACGTCCTCACCCACATAACCGGCTTCCGTCAGCACCGTGGCATCGACAATGGAGAACGGCACGTCAAGCATCTTGGCTATGGTGCGTGCCAGCAAGGTCTTGCCCGTACCGGTGGAGCCTATCATGATGATGTTGCTCTTCTCTATCTCCACATCATCGTCAGCCTTGCCCAATGCCTGCTGGCGCAAACGCTTGTAGTGGTTGTAGACGGCCACGGACAGGGCTATCTTGGCCTCATCCTGACCGATGACATACTCATCCAGCCTGGCCTTGATCTCTGCAGGACGCATCAGGGGCTTGTCGGCATCATAAAAGTCGTCCTTGCCTCTGCCGGCCTTCAGGTTCTCACGAACCATCTGGTGTGCCATCTCCACACAATCGCTGCAGATGAAGCCTTCAAGGCCGTTGAGCATCAGAGGTACATCCTTCTCGCTACGGCCACAAAAGGAGCAACGGTTCAGTTTCTTTGCCATACGCTCACTCAGGCTTTGCGTGAGAGGACATTGTCCACCATACCATACTCCTTGGCCTCCTGGGCTGTCATCCAGTAGTCACGGTCGCTGTCGGCCCACACCTTGTCGAAAGGCTGGTGCGAGTGGTCGGCAATGATGGTATAGAGTTCGTTCTTCAACTTCAATATCTCGCGGGCAGTTATCTCTATGTCCGAAGCCTGGCCCTGTGCACCGCCAAGAGGCTGGTGTATCATCACACGGGAATGCTGCAAGGCTGAGCGCTTGCCCTCGGCTCCTGCCACGAGCAGCACGGCGGCCATGGAAGCAGCCATACCAGTGCAGATAGTGGCCACCGGACTCTGGATGAACTGCATGGTGTCGTATATGCCCAAACCGGCATACACACTGCCGCCGGGGGAGTTGATGTAGATGCTGATGTCCTTGCCCGGATCTACGCTGTCCAGATACAGCAACTGCGCCTGAAGGGTGTTGGCGGTATAGTCGTCCACCTGTGTACCGAGGAAGATGATGCGGTCCATCATCAGTCGGCTGAACACGTCCATCTGTGTGACGTTCAACTGACGTTCCTCCAGGATGTAGGGGTTCATGTACTGGTTCTGCATGGACACTATGTCGTCCAGCACCATACCGTTGATTCCCATCTTGCCGGTTGCGAACTTACGAAAGTCTTTCATATATACATTATATATAATATAGAGCCAATGACCCTCCCCCTCACCCCTCCACAAGGGAGGGGAGTAGAATGAACTGAGTTTTCCGTCAGTCAGCAGTAACTACTCCCCTCCCTTGCGGAGGGGTAAGGGGGAGGGTCTTCTTGTGTTATTTACTAAGTTATTCCTCGAATGCCTTGTTGAACTCGTCCAGACTTACGGTCTTCTCGTCCAGAGTAACCACGGCCTTGGCGGCAGCGCCGAGCTTGCGCTCTACGGTACGGTTCACCAGACCCTCGGCCTGCTGCTTGTTCTCCAGCATACCCTTGGCATAGTTCTCCAGAGCGTCCTCGGGGATGTTGCTCATGCCATACTGGGCAAACTGCATGCGGGTAACCTCCTTGGCGGTCTCCATCACGTCGGGCTGCTCAACCTTGATTTCCATCTGGTCGCACAACTGCTCCTTGATGAGGTGCCACTTCAGTTCCTCAACGCTGGGCTTGAAGTTCTTCTCGATGAACTCGTCGTCCTTGTCCTGGTTGTTCATCTTCATGATGCGCTTGAGCAGCTCCTCGGGGAACTCAACCTCACCAACGCGGGCAACGATGTACTTCTTCAGGTCCATAACGAAGCGGAAGTCGCTGTCCACACGGAACTGGCTCTCCAGAGTCTCCTTGATGGCAGCACGGAAACTTGCCTCGTCGCTAACCTTGCCCTCGCCCAGAACCTGATCGAACAACTCCTGGTTCAGGGCATGAGCCTCGTAACGGGTAATCTCGCTGATCTGGTACTGGAAGTCACCGGTCTTCTGGGCAGCCTCGTCCTTTGTAATCTTCAGCAGAGAGGACAGTTCCACGTCGCTGTTGTATGCCTTTGAGGGGTTGAAGACGATAACGTCGCCTACCTTGGCGCCCTCGAACTTCTGCTTCTGCTCCTCGTCCTTCATGTAGTCGGGCAGCATTACTGCAGCCTCAACCTCAATGCCACCCTCTACGGGCTGACCGTTCTCGTCCAACTCGGTGATGGTACCCTTCACCATGTCCTTGGCCTGATACTCCTCCACCTTCTGGTAACTGCCGGCACGGCTGGTGTACATCTGTATCTGCTGGTCGATCATGGCGTCATCCACGGTGATGTTGTAGTACTCCACAGTGTCGTTGCTGCTCAACTTGGCATCCATCTGGGGAGCCAGGGCAACATCGAACAGGAAAGTCTGCTCATCAGCCTCCAGACTTACCTCACCCTGCTTGTCGCTGGGAAGGGGCTCGCCCAGGATGTCGATCTTCTCCTCGCGGATATACTTGTAGAGTTCGGTACCCAGCATCTTGTTCATCTCCTCAGCCTGAATCTCCTGGCCGAAACGCTTCTTCAGCAGAGCCATAGGAGCCTGACCGGGACGGAAACCGGGCAGAGAAGCCTTCTTGCGATAGTCCTTCAGTGTCTTTTCCACATTGGCGGCATAGTCAGCCTTAGCCAGTGTAATGGTCAGCAACGCTGTTACGTTGCCAGTCTTCTCAAACGAAATGTTCATTGGTTTATATCTTTGTTTACGATTTAATCACATCAATAATACGTGCGCATGAGCGCATTCAGCGTGCAAAGATAATAAAAAATAATGAGGAATGCGCGATATGCAGGCATGTTTTTTCTCCATTTGCTCTTTTTACCCTCTATAACGAACACCGTATAATAGGCTTTGGCATTAAATTCATATCTTTACACACAAATTAACATTAACCTACACGTATTATGCTATTCGACCTGCTGAAATCATCGTATTTCGCGCTCTTCACCATCGTTGCCCTGGGCTTCATGCTGGGAAGAATCAAGATCAAGGGAGTGTCACTGGACGTCTCTGCCGTTATCTTCATCGCACTGCTCTTCGGACACTTCGGCGTATTCATTCCCAAGGACTTGGGCAATTTCGGACTGGTGCTCTTCATCTTCACCATCGGCATACAGGCCGGTCCCGGTTTCTTCGACTCGTTCAAGAGCAAGGGCAAGACCCTCATCATCATCACAGCACTGCTGATTGCTTCGGCAGCCCTGACCGGTGTAGGACTGAAATACCTCTACGGCATCGACACTCCGAGCCTGGTGGGCCTGATGGCCGGAGCACTGACTTCCACCCCCGGCCTGGCGGTTGCCATCGACAGCACAAAACACTTGGCAGCCAGCGACCTGGCGCCCATCTCCTATGGTATAGCCTATCCCTTCGGCGTAATAGGCGTAATCCTCTTCGTGAAACTTCTGCCCAAGATCATGCGCATCGATCTGGAAAAGGAGGCTAAGGAACTGGATGCCCAGCGCAGAAGCAAGTTCCCCGAGATGGAGACCTGCCTGTTCAAGGTCACGAACGACGCCGTATTCGGGCGCACGCTGATGGAACTGAAGTTCGCCAACATGACAGGTGCCATCATCTCCCGAATGAAGTCCGGCGACAAGATTACCATCCCCATGGGTATCACAGTCCTGCACGAGAACGACTGGGTTCAGTGCGTAGGCACAAAGGAGGCTCTGGCACAGGCCGAAGTGCTCCTCGGAGAACGCGAGGAGGGCGAACTCCCCTTGGCAGAAGACCAGGACATACAGCAGTTGCTGCTCACCAACAAGAAGATGGTAGGCAAGCAGTTGGGCGAGTTGCGCCTGCACCAGAACTTCGGTTGCACTGTGACCCGTGTCCGCCGAAGCGGTATCGACCTCACCCCCTCCGAAACCCTGGAACTGAAGTTCGGCGACAAACTGATGGTCGTTGGCGAAAAGGAGGGTCTGAACGGTTTTGCCTGCATGCTGGGCAACAATGCCAAGATACTGTCTGACACCGACTTCTTCCCCATTGCCATGGGTATCGTCCTTGGTGTCATAGTGGGCAAGATGAGCATCAGTTTCGGCGACGGCATGAGCATATCCCCCGGCCTTACCGGCGGTGTCCTGCTGGTAGCCCTTTTGCTTAGCGCCATAGGCAAGACCGGTCCCATTATCTGGTCAATGTCCGGCCCCTCGAACCAACTTCTGCGCCAGTTGGGCCTGTTGCTTTTCCTTGCCGAGGTAGGCACATCCGCAGGAAAGACACTCGTATCCACATTCCAGACAAGCGGTCTGTTGCTCTTCGGCATCGGTGCTGCACTCACACTGGTTCCCATGCTCATAGCCACTCTGGTAGGCAGACTGGTCTTCAAGATTTCCATGCTCGACCTTCTGGGCACCATCACAGGTGGCATGACCTCCACTCCCGGTCTTGCCGCCGCCGACTCCATGGTGGACAGCAACATCCCCAGCGTGGCATACGCCACCGTCTACCCCATTGCTATGGTGTGCCTCATCATTGCCATTCAGGTAATTTCCATGACGGTGATGTAGCATCACAAAGCATCCGGCAGGATTGCTCCCAACGTCAATCAACAATAATCATATAGGGTATGCCTCCAATCCGAGGCATACCCTATATAGTATATCCGCATATCTTTGAAGGCAATTAAGGTTTATTGCGGTTATCCTGCCCAAATCGGTCATTAGCGCAATGATGACAATAACCCTTGCTTCTTGAACAGAAGCGTGGTCACTTTGAGGGCATAATAAAAAAGGAGGCATGCCGTAGCACGCCTCCAAACGTTGTTTTTATTTCTGAAGCACTAATAGGTATAGTTCACCGATGCCGCCTCGCCATTGACGTTGTATGTGCAGAGTTCGGTCTGCTCCTCCCTGTTGGTGGAGTAACTGAATTCTATCTGATAGTCCTCGCGCTTTGCCTCCTCGGGGAAGTCAATCTGGATGATGTGAACCAGATGCTTTGTTGCTTTGCCCAGCAAACCTGCATAATACAGGTGCTCGAAACCGAAACAGCCCATTTGCTTGGACAAGGTTTCCGGAAGCAGTCCATTGATATTGTATAGTGAAGAGGACGTACAATGATAATAGGTGGGGTCATCGTTATTCTCGGAATATGTGATGGTAGCAATGTCCCCGTCCTTATATTCAATGGCACCCCTTGCATGCAGGGCCTCTGCCCCGAAGTTGATGTCCTTCAGGGTCTTCTCCCAGGCAATTAGTCTGCCGTCGGCATAGAAGAAGCGGTATTCATCCTTGTTTACCGTCAGACTCTCTATGCAGTTGTTTCCGTCCAGAGTGACGTTCATCAGCAGGTCTCCGGAATTGGTTATGGTCACGCTATCGGGGGTGTATGTGAGTTGGCTGGTGTATTCTACCTCATGACTTGTGGGATTGTACAGGGTACCCTTGGCACCCACCAAACGCCCGTCGATATACTCAAACTCCCAATCATAGCTTCCCTCTATGCTACCACTATGTACTACGCTTCTTATGTGTTTCTCGGCACTACCGGGAAGGTCAGGCCGCAGGTTAGGCATTGGCGCAGGTTCTTCATTTGAACATGACACCATAAAGGCGGCTACTACGAGGCAAGCGGTTGTGTGTAAGAGTTTCATTATAGTTAAGCGGTTAATATTGTTTTTCGTTTTATTGGACAACTCAGTTCTGCCGGCTACGCATCTCGTCCATCTTCTGGAAATCCTTCTTACGAAGTTTGAAGGAGTGCGTTAGGTACTTGTCCAGCACCACAGGGTTCTGCGAAAGTTCCTCGGGGGTGCCGTGGAAGAGAATCTGACCCTCAAAGAGAAGATAGGCACGGTCGGTAATACAGAGGGTTTCCTCCACGTTGTGGTCGGTGATGAGTACACCGATGTTCTTCTGCTTCAGTTTCCACACTATGTACTGGATATCCTCCACGGCAATGGGGTCCACACCGGCAAAGGGTTCGTCGAGCATGATGAACTTGGGGTCAATGGCCAGGCAACGCGCAATCTCCGTACGGCGGCGCTCACCACCCGACAACTGGTCGCCAAGGTTGCGGCGCACCTTCTGCAGGCGGAACTCGGCAATAAGGCTCTCAAGTTTCTCCTTCTGGTAGTCACGGGGCTTGCCCGTCATCTCCAGCACAGAGGCTATATTGTCCTCCACACTCATCTTGCGGAAAACGGAAGCCTCCTGCGCCAGATAACCTATACCCTTGCGGGCACGCTTGTAGACAGGATCGTCCGTTATCTCCTCGTCACCCAGCCAGATGTGGCCGGCATTGGGGACAACGAGACCGGTGGTCATATAGAAACTGGTGGTCTTGCCCGCACCGTTGGGACCGAGCAATCCCACGATTTCCCCCTGATGTACATTGAATGAAACATTGTTCACAACGGTACGCTTGCCGTATACCTTTACAAGCCCCTCGCTGCGCAGTTCCACATTATCCTTGTTGTTCTGTGTTTCCATCTTGCCACAAATGTACGAAGATTTCTTCATTCACAGACACGCAACGGATATTTATTACCTTATTTTGTAGTTAATGTTTCTCAAAAATTCCATCAAGAGGAGAATTTATCGTGCCCGCACCGCCCTTTATCCATTAAAATGCGTAACTTTGTATCCGTCAAAAAAGACCTTTAATCATGTTCCTGAATAAGAGCATAACTAAATTTGGAGAATACCTGTGCCTGATGGGAAGGGTCATGTCCGTTCCGGAAAGGTGGCGCATGTTCTTCAAACAATACGTCAAGGAAATGGTGGCCCTCGGAGTGGACAGCATCGGCATAGTCCTGCTGATATCCTTCTTCATCGGTGCCGTGATATGCATCCAGATAAAACTGAACATCGCATCGCCATGGATGCCGGCATTCACCACAGGCTACACAACACGAGAAATCATGCTTCTGGAGTTCTCCTCCAGCATCATGTGCCTCATCCTTGCCGGCAAGGTGGGTTCCAACATCGCCTCGGAGATAGGCACCATGCGGGTGACCCAACAGATAGACGCTCTGGAGATTATGGGCATCAACTCCGCCAGTTTCATCATCCTGCCCAAGATACTGGGACTCGTCACCATGATTCCCATGCTGGTAATCTTCAGCATCGTATTCGGTTTCGTTGGAGCATACGCCACGGCCTTGGCAGGAGTAATCACCGTGGACGACCTCACTCTCGGCCTTCAACATGATTTTGTCCCCTGGTACATCTGGGCCAGTATAATCAAAAGTCTCGTCTTTGCCTTCATCATTTCTTCCGTGAGCAGTTTCCACGGCTATAACGTGGAGGGCGGTTCCTTCGACGTGGGCAAGGCCAGCACAAATGCCGTGGTGAGCAGCAGCATGCTTATCCTGTTTGCCGACATATTCCTAACACAGCTACTCTCATGATAGAACTGAAAGATTTACACAAGTCCTTCGGAGGCAGAGAAGTGCTGAAGGGAATAAACGCACAGTTCGAGGACGGCAAGACCAACCTCATCATCGGCCAGTCCGGTTCCGGAAAGACGGTGCTGATGAAAAACATCGTGGGACTCTTCACCCCGGAAAAAGGGCAGATTCTCTACGACGGGCGCGACTTCGTGCAGATGACGCAGAAGGAGCGCGTAATGCTTCGCCGCGAAATGGGAATGATATTCCAGGCTGCGGCCCTCTTCGACTCCATGTCCGTACTGGAGAATGTCATGTTCCCCCTGGACATGTTCTCCGACATGAACCTGACAGACCGCATAAAGCGTGCCAAGTTCTGTCTGGAGCGCGTCAACCTGAAGGGGGCGGAAGACAAATTCCCCGGCGAAATCTCCGGCGGCATGCAGAAGCGTGTGGCCATAGCACGTGCCATAGCGCTGAACCCCAAATACCTCTTCTGCGACGAACCCAACTCAGGCCTTGACCCCAAGACCTCGCTGGTAATTGACGAACTCATCCACGGCATCACCGAGGAGTACAACATGACCACCATCATCAACACCCACGACATGAACTCCGTCATGGGCATTGGCGAACACATTATATATATATATGAAGGAGAACTGGAATGGGTAGGCACCAAGGACGATGTCATGACCTCCACCAACGAGCGCCTCACCTCCTTCATCTTCGCCAGCGACATGCTCCGCAAGGTCAGGGACGCGAACAAGTGATTCATACAACGCCATTGGTCATATAAAGTCAATACACATACCTTATTATATAGGCATCACACGTCCAGCATATACAAAAAAAGTATCTCAAGCACCCATCATGTGCTATTGAGATACTTTTTGCATTAGGTTCTTTTTTTGACGAGCAGTCATTTCTACCTAACCCCAAATCGGTCATTAACGTTATGATGATAATAACCTTTATTTTTGAACCTTTTCGTTAAGCCAATGGAGCTGACTCAAAACTCGTTTGAAGTCAGCCTTGGCGAGAAAAGGTCGGATATAATTCAACAGGTGTTTTGCCACTTTGAGGGCGCAATGGGGTTCCATTGTAACCGAGAAGTGACGAAACAGATGACAAAAAGAAGGTTTCATTAGCGCATAACAGTCTAATGACGGATTTGGGTTAAAGACTCCATGACCTGCGCCAGTAGAAGAAGTGTACAATCTTGAATATTGGATTCCATATTGCCTCAGACGGATAACGGAACACGAATCGTGAACTTCTGCCTACTCTGCGCCAGAAGAGTTGCAAAGGACTTGCACTCCTGGCATAACCTACACGGGGATCGTGATGTCCGAAATTGCCAGCCAGCAAGATTTCATCAAGCAAAAAACGTCCCTCCTTTTCGTCTGCATCCACCAGAAGATACTTGTCTTCCATGCCAAATACTGTCTGTAGCACATACATCACGGCACGGGCAAAGCGTATCATACCCAAGGATTTCAGAATCTCCACTGTTTCTTTTCGTTCTCCTTCTGTAGTCCCTTGGCACAACACATAATAATAATCCAGCATCTGGCGCAGTCCAATCCCCTCATAGAAGAAATGACGGTATATGTGCACAAGGATGAACACCCGGTTAAATGCAAGAGTAGGCACTGGTATTTCGCTATATTCAGATGTGGAATTCCTGGGGCAGAACATTGAGCGTTCCTTGCTGAAGAAGCGTTGGAGCCGTCTGTTGGTGAAGTAACTGTTCATCCACGACGGTGTGAAATGAACCTCAATTTCCGTCTCCCTGACTACATCAAACTCAACATGGTGGTATGTAAGCAATGAATCTGGGGAATATCGCCTTACATATTTCACGATATCCTTCCTTCTTCCGCCAAGCCATATATCAATATCTCCCGGCGTACGGTATTCCCCTTTCGGATACAGTTTTGCTATCCCCTGACCCTTCAGTATTACAGACGGGAACCCATCCTTGAGGAAACGGTTGGCAACCATCAGGGCCTTCTTGTCCAGATTCCTGCTTTCCGACTTTATACGTTCCGTGGCCATATACCAGCGCAACAGCAATTCCTTTGCCGGCCGTTGGGCTTCAGGCAAGCGCTCTACACCAAGGAAGGCAATCCCAGTCATTGCCTGTTTCTGCGACAGGGCAAACAGTTCCTCCCATTCCCTTTGGGATGGAGTACATAAAAACTCCTCCCTGTTCCCTACAGATATCTGTAACAGTTCTAAGAACAACATAGACATCAAAGCCGACACTGCAGTACCCAACTACAATATCGGCTTGTATTTATACCTTATATATATATAATAGCATTCAATTGGGGCAAGTGCTCTTCATATACTTACCACCTCTCTACCTGTTCATGAACTTGCGTTCCAACTTATTGCGCAGATTCTTACGCTCATGCTCATCAAACTCAGGAGCATCCAGAAAATACGTAAAACGTTGCCACCATTCCTTGCGCCACAGGTGTGTCTTTACCGAGAAATCACGCAACCACTGGGCCTTGCGGCTGTTTGACCTTGTTTCATGTTCCAGAAAGATATAAGTGCCCCACACCAATATTGCGGCCACAAGAATTACGCTATACAACTGACATTCAAGTGGAGCGCCCATCTTCACTGTCAGGTACCACGTGGCAACAACCATAAGATTTATCAGCACTATAGACAGAGCTGTTATGCTGTGACTCACGCCAATAGCCACAAACGCGTGATGTAAATGTGTCTTATCTGGACTGAAAGGACTCTTGCCCTTCAGGACCCTCATAGTCATCACACGGAGAGTATCTGCCACAGGAACAGAAAGGAAAGCCAGAACCATGGCAACTACGCACACATCTCCATAAAAGATGCCAGCATAACCGCCACCCCTGATAATGCTGATGACAAACCACGTCATCAGTATTCCCATTATCATTGTTCCGGCGTCACCAATAAACATGCGGCTCTTGTCTCCGAATACGTTGTGAACAAAGAATGGCAACAACGAAGCAACCATCGTGAATGCAAGTATGGCATTGGCAATATCTCCAATATATAGGAACACAGAACCAAACAGTGCGCTACATGTTATGCACAGACCGGAAGAAAGACCATTTACCCCATCCACCATGTTTATGGCATTGATGATGCCCACACCGGCAAAAACGGTCAGAGGGACGGCTATCCACCAGGAGAAATCCCGTACACCCCATAATCCATGCAAAGAATCTATACATGCACCGGAGGAAAACACGACACCCAGTATGACAAGTATTTCTATAATGAATCTTGTACGTGGAGTCAGACCGAGAATATCATCCAAGCAACCAGTATACAACATTATAGACATTGCCAGTATCACATGAATCAGACGCATGGTAGTGGATTCGGTTACATGCCCGTTAATGCTGTCATAAAATGTATAGTACATGGCACATCCTATCAGCATACCGAAGGCCAGCCCAAAGAATACAGCCAATCCCCCTACTACCGGTACAGGAAATTTCTGCAGTTTTCTCGCATCCGGATTATCCACCAGTCCTTTGTCCTTGGCCAACTTCAGGATCTTGAAATACACCCAACGAACTGCAAACAAAGCAGATAAAGAAGAGACTCCTATAGTCAGTATTAAATACGTATTCATTCTAAATTGACTTTTTGCGATTACATTTGATAATTCATCACCAATCTAGCACCACAACACACCGTTTGCCATTCTGCCGAGTCTACCCATTGCCAACTCATTTATCTTATACAGATACCTAAGACTAAGTAAAGCAATGTTAGAGTATACCTTATTTTCTTTAAGGGCGCGCAGATGGTCTTTGTTTATTTGCTTATGCGCTTTCAAACCACTGGAACTTGCTCCGCCATGGCGCATAGTGACAAAGTCTTTCCAGATGTATGCTGTCTTTATTTTGCCCACATAAAGCATTCTAAGCAGACATTCAAAATCCGCGGCTATCTTATATGAAGTATTGAAATAGGCACAGTCTCTTTCCCCTTTCCAACCTTCTATTTCAGTGGTATCCAGGCGAAAGTTCTCGTACACACTCTTTCTACAATAGAACGACGGGTGTGCAGGCATAAACCCCAGCCTCATCCATCCCGGACGGAACAGTTTGGAAGAATAATAGCGCTTCAATCGTGTTATATCGTCCCAGTCCACGTAATGAATGTCGCCATAAACGGCATCTATCTCAGGAGTTCGTTCAAACTGGCGTACTATAGACAGTAGTACATCAAAGGATGTATAGAAATCATCAGAATTCAGGATGCCCACCACATCGCCAGTAGCAGCCTTTATGCCCTGGTTCATTGCATCGTAAATCCCCTTGTCCGGACAGGAGATTATCCTCATCCTGCCCGCAAAGGATGGTTCGTACTCCCTGCATATCTCCAAGGTATTGTCCTTGCTGCCTCCATCCTTTATGATGAGTTCATAATCCTTGTAGTTCTGCCTCAGCACACTATCCAAAGTGTCACGAACAGTAGCACCGCTATTATATGTAGCGGTAACGATAGAAATTTTCATCGCAAATATTTATATAATGTTTAAAACAGCTGCACTATGAAATTAATGGGCACCGCCACTAATCAAAAAAAAAATATTAATGTAAGGCCAAGTTTTTAATCGTACCCTGACAGCAGGGTTTTCCAAAAAAATCACGATATTTTAGGAATCAAATCCAAAAAAGTCGTGATATTTTTGGAATCAACTTAAAAAAACTCTACATTTGCATCAAAATCATATGAGATATAATTATGATATCAAGACATCTTGAGAATAATATCCTCCCCATATTGGAAAGCAACAAAGCCATTATCATTATGGGAGCACGTCAAGTAGGCAAATCCACTCTACTTCGCCAAATGTTAGGACAACGTCAGGACGTGATATGGATGAATGGTGATGAATTAGACGTTCAAGACATTTTCTCCAACATGACCTCTACTCGCATACGAGCCATATTGGGCAGTAAAAGGATCCTTGTTGTTGATGAAGCCCAACGAATAGCCGATATAGGTCTACGTCTGAAACTCATCACCGACCAAATCCCCAATGTTCAGGTTATCGCCACGGGCAGCAGTTCGTTTGAATTAGCATCCAAAATCAACGAACCCCTCACTGGGCGCAAGCGAGAGTTCCGCATGTTTCCATTAACATTCCGCGAGATGGTCAACCACACACAATTCCTGGATGAAGTACGCATGATACCTCACCGTATGGTTTATGGTTATTATCCAGAAGTTGTCAGCAATCCAGGAGATGAACGCGCCACTTTGAAGGAACTGTCCGACAGTTATCTATATAAAGACATACTCTCGCTCGATAGCATTAACAAGCCCGACATGCTGGTGCGCTTGCTCAAAGCCCTGGCACTGCAAATTGGCAGTCAAGTATCCTACAACGAAGTTGGCACTCTCATTGGGCTTGATCCCAAAACCGTTGAACGCTATGTAGATATTTTAGAGAAATCTTACATTATCTTCCGCCTCGGAACCTTTTCCCGTAATCTTCGCAACGAACTGAAAGCTAGTCGCAAGATTTATTTCTGGGATCTCGGCATTCGCAATGCCGTCATTGGCAACCTCTCACAGGTAGAAAACCGCAATGATGTAGGTGAACTATGGGAAAACTTTGTCATTGCCGAGCGTCTGAAACAAAATGCATATACAGGAAGTTTCGCACAGTCTTATTTCTGGCGCACACGACTTCAGCACGAGATTGACTATCTTGAAGAAGTAGATGGACAGTTGAAAGCCTTTGAATTCAAATGGAATACACGCAAAGCCCACGTCAAATGTCCAGAATCGTTCTCTAAAGCCTATCCAGATGCCACCTATCAGGTAATAACTCCAGAAAATATCGAAGAGTTTTTGTTAAATGTTAAATAGGAAACGTACATAATCCTTCAGTTCGCTTACAGTATTCACCCCCCTCTAACTTCTCTACTCTCCATACCCCTCTCCACTCCCAAACAGCAATATTCTAAAATTGGACGTTTACAGGTAATATCCGAAATATTGTGTAATTGAGAAAACAGGTTTCTGATGTATTTAGCCTTTTAAGCAACCTGCTTTTATTAGAACCTGTTCTACAAAATTATATTGTAATTGCGGAATAGGTATTCTTTTATTTTCTCTTTGTCATTCCCGCAGGCTTGCTTTATCTCATAAATCTTTGCATCAACAAGAGTGCGATACCACCAACCTTGCAAGAAGTCCCATAGGAAACCTTCTTTTCCATCAAGGAACCCAAACTTTATGAAATAACGATAACAGAAATAACCAAATGAACGCCAAAACAGAGGCATTTTTGCGTATTTCTGTTTCTGAGCACGTTTTGCTTGTATTTCTTCACAATACTCTGCTGTATAGGATTCTGTTGTATAATCAATTAATCCATACTCAGCATCAAGTAGCAAAGCCGCTTCACGAGAAGAATAATTGTTATGCTTATCAACAAAGTATTTTAACGAATTACGGTTGTCATCAACAAACTTATGTTCAAAAGTCACAGTATCGCCATCCAACACCTGAAGATGCTCATCCATTAACCGCTGCTCATAACGTACTTTTCCGTAACGGAATAGTCGAATCATTTTCACTCCATTAACAATACCATGCTTAAGTATACGTCCCATAAAAGCTCGCCCCAGAGAAAACACTATTGCCGAAACATTCGATGACAATGTAGGCAATTTCTCCTCCATTTCAATTTTTAGGTCAGTCGTAAGATACTCATCAGCATCGAGTCTTAGTACCCATTCCGTATCTATCTGCACATTATCCAATGCCCAATTGAACTGTTCGGCTTGATTCCCCGGATACTTATGAACCACAACCTCTACATTAGGAAATTCTTTGCAAACTTCCACCGTCTTATCTGTTGAGGGAGAATCAATTACGTATACCTTCTTGGCAAATGTACATATATTCTCCAGACAGCGGCGTATATGCAATTCCTCATTATAAGTGAGTATGATTACAGAAATGTCTAACATATATCATTCCAAGTTATAATGTTATGTTTTGATTGTTTTAGTTTTGCAGCAAAATCATTGATATCATTAAATTCATTAATTCTCCAATCCTCAACAGTTCCAGGATGCACCCCTACCTCAATAGATTTCTCATCCTCTATCAGATTCAGTTGATTTAACAAGCTATCCGCCCAATTCGTATCGAAGCTATTCGCTGCCATATAGAAATAATCCGTAGATTTGTACTTATGAGATATGTACGTTCTAAACAGACTATTTAAGAAACCAATAAGACCTCTATTTCCATCCTTTAAGAAGATATTCTGAACACCTCTAACACGTTTTATTCCACATTTTCTTGCCGCCTTTTTTACAGCTAAAAGAAATGAAGGGAATTTATGTATATGTCCGTGAGAATCTATATGAGATACCTTAACTCCTGCATTTGTAAGAATTTCTATCTGAGCAATAGTTTCGTCAATTATCTCACGTTGGTTCAGTCGAAAGGTCATAGCCTTTTTACGTATACCATTAGAATCCGCAAATACACCATTCTCATCCAACAAACTTTTACACTCTGTTATGGGAGTTAATCCATCGACATATGTCAAATGTACTCCCCAACTAAATTCTGGATGTTTCTTCGCATATTCAATAGCCTTTTGCGTTGCCTCGCAATTCACCATTATTGTTGCTGATGTAAGAGCTCCGCGCTCAAAACATTCGATTGTCGCTTGGGTTGTCTCTTCATTGAAACCAAAGTCGTCGGCGTGCAGTATTATTCTCATATTATTTTTTTATTTTTCCAAGTGACCATGGAGCAAGTTTTAATATAATATCATTGATGGGTTTGCATAATATCAAAAATACAATGTATGCAACAATGAATACTGGTATTTGAACAGCCGCACTGCAGCTTTTTATGTATCCTCCAATTGTGAACAGGTATATCATTTGTAGAGTCGGATGGATTACCAAAAATCCCATGCTGTTCTTTCCTATGTATTCTAAGGATTTAACGTTGTCAGGAATAAATGTTGCAAGCATCATTAATGAGTATGAACCAGACAAGAACAACGGAATAGAGTGTAACGGGTTTAGAAAATATCCTGGCCTGAATGAATATTCATTTTGACCATTTCCGCTGTATAACAGCAATCCCCATACAGTGAATAAGATAATGCAGACTATTATTCTTTTGCTTTTATGTAAATCAAAAAGGCATTTGGAGAAACTGCCGATAATTATAAGTGCAAGAGCTCCTGCTATTCTTATCAATGGGTATATCCATCTGTTGTTGCAATCTCCAATTCCATATATAATAAGTAGCATTACTACGCATGTAGCTACCATTATTGATTTATTTTTCAGTTTGTCTAAAAGTCCATACATGCAATCGGCGAAGAAAAGTGTACAAAGAAACCATACAGGGCCGTTGCCATTGATAAAAAGGGCAAACATCTCGTCTTGTATCTCATCAATACCAAGTTTGCCTGTCACAAATAATGTCCCAAGTTTTAGGATTGAGTTTATTATTGAGAATACAATATAGGGGACCATAATACCCAAAAATCTTTTTTTGACAAATCCTTTCCCTATTGGGAAATAGGCATGTACCAATCCTACTGCAAGGAAAAAGATTGGTACATGACAGGATTCCGGAATCCCGTGTAAATCTATTGCAGGGAACAAATATGTTGTATGTGCCAGTATAATTAGCAACATACCAACAGCCTTAGTGTAGTCTAAAAAGAATATACGGTTTTTCATAACTTTATATCAATTGACAAGAGTGTCGTTACATGCCAGCCTCAAACGCCAATTTTTGCCGTCCTTCATCGCTTCTTTTACATCGGCATCCTTTATCGATCTCAAGCGGACACACATATTTGCATTGTCCATCGGAAATGCTCCAACTTTCTTGAACTTTCCGGCAGTTTCTTTGTCATCTGTTGCCACTTGAACACCATCGACATTAGACGGCATTGCTTTGATTGCGAGCAGTTGTATGTCGCTTTCAGATATTGGGCATCCTTTTTTTATTCCCCATTCCATGACACTGCCAAGGAGTACATCCTTGAAACCTCTTGAACTTGCAGTTTCGTAGAACTGAATTTTATGAACAAAGAATCCTACGATTTCTTCTTTATCCTTGACAACATACAGAGTCTTGGATTTTCTGTGGTCAGGGTTGAAATCGTATTTCATGTTCCAATCGAACCAAGCCTTGTCGTGCTGCTCACGGAACCTGTGCGGGTCATCTGCTACAATATCTTCAACTGCCTTTGGACATTCTGTGCACTTCTCTATAGTAAGTGTACGGGCATATTTGGAGATTTTGCTGAATGCATATTTCCTCTGAAGTTTCAATGCTGTATCTACCAATGCACTTAAAGCCTTGGTTATTATGCCATTGGAGTGCAGTACGTATTGAACTGCGCACCTGCTCTTCAACAAGAATATAAAGCGCGGGAATTCAAATGAATTGTAACGCAGTGCCTTGAATATGGGCAGAGACATTTGAGAATTACCTCCGGTAATGGTGTTTCTCCACGGTTTGAGTTTGGTCAATGCAATCAGCAGATTTCCGCCTACACCCTTGGAACGATAATCGGGATGCGAGAATACCGTCGATGCATGGTTACAGATGATTTCCTCACCGTCAATAACCGCACGCGAAGAGTAGCACATCTGGGTTCCTACTACCTTGTTGTTCGATATTGCCAAAATCTGGCAAACTTCTTCGGGGTCATAACCTGTAGGTTTGTCAAGTATAGCAACCCTTTGGTTCTCGTCAAGTGAGGCCATTATATTGTCCGAATCATCATATCCAAGGTCAGTGTTCTCTTTTAGCTCCTCAAATGTCCTGAAATACAGACCGTTGGCAGGCCTAATTTTTATTTTGTCCTTGCCTTGCATCATCACGCGCTGTTTCTTCCCGCTTGATGTCATTGGAATGGCATTAATATAATCATATGCAGAAGGGCGCTTGTATGGCTCAAGTTTCTTGGCAAGCAATTCTGCAATCTCTTCAAATGTCAGGGTTGTCGAGTCCTTCAGAATATAGCATTTGACCAGTTCGCCCATAATACCGTCGGGGTCTTTCATTGGAACGCAAACGCAGTCTCCGACGCCCAATGCGCATATAGCATCCTCTACCTCCATGGGGGATACCTTTTTGCCTCCGACATTGATGAGTTCCTTTTCCCTGCCCATGAGATAAAGATACCCTTCATTGTCTATATATCCGTTATCTCCTGTCCTGAAATATCCGTTGAAGAAAGCCTTTTCGGTATCTTTCTCTTCAAGGTAATGTCTCATGACCATATTGCCTTTGACACAGAGTTCGCCGCTAACGCCTACGGGTTGCTCTACACCCTCACTATTGAATATCTTGACATCAACCTTGTCTGTAACTGGCTTTCCGATACTCTTTATGTGCTCTGTGTCATGGAACTCAATGAAAACGCTTCTGCTGGCCTCTGTTAAGCCATAGTGCATGCAGATACGTGTATTGGGGAACATCTGAAGCATCTCTTCCTTTGTCTCCAGAGGCATTGCCGCACTTCCTATCTCAATGAATTTTATCTGGTCGGCAAATTTTGACAATCGGGTACCGCTGATTTTCCTTATATATGCCCATGCTGCAGGAACTACGCCAAAGCCTGTCGCTTTATATTTTTCAATAGTATTGACGAACAGGCGTACATTGGCAAAGTTGCCCAAAAGAATTATAGTTGACCCCTTGATAAGGTTGCATCTTATGCGTCCCATACCAAAAGAGTGGCAAACAGGAAGCCCAAGCACCTCAACATCGTCGGTATCATTCTTTATGAATTCGTTTATATTGCATGCCGATGCATAAATGTTTGCATAACTCAAACAGACACCTTTTGGGTCACCGGTGGTTCCAGTTGTGAATAGAATCTCGGCAATATCGTCCTCTGTAACATTGTCAATGACGATTTCAGTGCATTCTGCATTCTCAAGGTCTAATTGGTCGAATGACATGTAAGGATATTGCCTTGATTCATAGCCGAAACAATATTTTGGTTCTGTCATCTTTTCTATGTATTCCAAACGCTTGTCATTCTGTTCTGCATCGACAAGGACATTGGTGGCCCCTACAGCATGTGCACCCAGATACATATATATGTAACGGATGTCTTTCTTTGCCGACAATACTATCCTGTCGTTGCTCGAAATGCCGAGCCTCTCCAATACATGGGCTGCCTTCATTACGTTCTCCCAGAGCTGGGCATAGGACACCTGCATTTCGCCCTCAATAATTGCTATCTTACCTGCTGTATTTTGGGCATTTGCCTTAACGGCCATTAACAGCGGACTATGTTTCATCGTCAATCGGCTAATTTAATTACTTCTTCTACAATAGCACGCACATTTACCAAATCGAACATATCTTCGTCGGGAATATCAATATCGTATTCGTCCTCCAATGCTGCAAATAGCATAACATTATGAAGGGAATCCCAAGTCTCAATCTCTTCCATGTCGGCATCAATGTCTAACTTATCTACAGGAACCTCTAATACATCTGCTATGAATTTTATGATTTCTTGTTCGTTCATGATGTAGTATTAATATTGTGTTAGTCCGCAATAACTCTTTCTTTAATAAACTTTGCCGGATTGCCGACAACGACAAGGTTGGTGAGGAAATGAAAACCTGATGCTATTACATCTTCATTATCGTACACAAATATTTGGGAAACATCATTGTCGTTGTGCTTGGTGTGATTTATTTAAGCTTGCTGTATTTTTTACTGTCGTTTAATAATGTTCTTGCATGTTTTATACATGCCATCAAACGTGTGATGTAAAATGGGAAATTATAACGGAACGGGTTACTGAAATATATTTTAGTGAACAACCAAAACTTTTTAAATGTCAAACTAATGATATATGATTTTTTCATAGTTCTGCGTGTTGCAGAACCCTCTCGCCTTCTCACATAATATATCGCTGAATCATCGGCACATTTCATGCTCTTTATGTTTTTTGATATTGCGAAACAGAACAGTGAGTCTTCACTTATGTGCATAGATGTGTTGAAACGTGTACTGCCTATGATATCTCTATGAATTACCTTGAATACAGGTGGTGACAGGTAAATCCGGAACTTTGTAAAGGAGAATTCTTCGTTCTTCAGTCTTGAATGAGCAACTGTTCTTCTAGTTTCAATTCTCTCGCCAATGTTGTTTATAAATGCATATCCGTTTGATACCCCAACGCATGTTGGACTACTCACAGCAAGCAACTCTTCAAGGTATTCAGAAGAAATAATATCATCATCATCGACAAACGTTATGTATTCTCCCTTTGCATTGTCAAGTCCTACATTGCGTGCATTTGATACACCTGGAACATTGGTGTATATAAAGGTGAAATTGTGGGAGTCGTACTTGTCTACATATTCTTTTATTTGAGTATAATATGGTTCCTTGGGTCCATTGAGAATTATAATTGTCTCAAAATCTGCAGCAGGCAAAGTTTGCTTTGTTATTGAGCCGAGACACTCATAAATGTACTCGCCCGGTTGGTATGTGGGGATGATTATTGTTGATTTCATCTCTGTTTTTACATCTGTTCCATGTCCTGATCCAGTAATGATATATATGGTCTGTTGATTTCGCCGCTATATGTTGTCAGGAATGGAATCCCTTTCCTTGGGTAATTGATTTTGGGTAGATATGGTATCTCGAATATTGTGCTTATTCCATCGAGTGTTATTTTCCGTTTCTTGTAATAATCCACTATAATGCCCAACGCGTCTTTCTTGCAGAACAGGCTATTGTCTTTTGCGAATATATCGAGTATTGTTGCTCCAAAATATGTAGTGCGGACATAGTTTCTGCGTTGTGGCTCGGTAAAGCCTATAATGGCTATTGTCTCATTCTCTTTTTTTACTTCGATAATGTGGTGTCCTTTTATGGTTGGGTTCTCATTGTATCGCCACTTAAGGTACTCCATGTCTCTCTTTACATAAAAGTCGTAGTTTATCTCCAGCGTTTCCTGAATAAACTTTATATGTTCTTCTGTAAAGTCTCTTATTTCTGAGAAGACGAACTCTTTTGCTTTCTTGCGCCCAAAGAGATTATGGTATAGGTTCGGAATTCTGCTGGGTATCCTTATATATCTTTTGAATATCAGCTTGAATGCAATTTCGGCATATATCCCAAAATATTTTGACACGGCATAGTAGGGGAATCTGTTCGGGGAAAATGCTTTTGCTCCGCATTTTCTCTTTATGTGCCCGTTTGTATATGAGTACCATGCCGATGAAAAGTTGGGGGTGGTCTCATGCAGTGTTTTCTGCAGTGTCTTTCCAATGCCTTTGCCTCGTGCTTCGGGTAGGACAATATTGTCTATGCCCCAAGTCAAGGAAATCTCTTTGCCATTGGCTATGGCCTTGACTTCGTATGCGCATGCTTGTCCAATAATCTCGCCGTCGGAAAGGGCAAGAAGAATTCTGTATCCATGGTTCTTCCTTAGCCAAGGAAAGCGTTCTTCGCATTTGTGCTTGGCTTTTTCACCGTATGCCTTTTCTATAAATGCGAAATACTGCTTTTCTGTAATTTCATTACCATCAAAATACTTGTATTCTATACTCATAATTGATTGTAGTTTATAATTTGTGCATTGAACAATTCTTTAAGGTTGGTTTTTTCCATTAGCGGGCCCTCGGTGTCCTTGGTGTAACCACCTGGGTGTGTCATCAGTTCTATCACTGAATTTTTCTTTATGAAACCGTTCTCTGCGAATTCGACGAATCCTCCGAAGCTGCAGAACCAGTCTGTTGTTCTTAATTTGCTGCTCTGTATCTTTGTCAGATACCACCACGCATTGCGCTTACTGCGTTCCAATGAAAAAGGCATATAGTTCCTCATCCTGCGGATTTTTGTAAACTTGTATTTCTTTTGCAAACGCGGTATAATTCTTAACATATAAGGCCTCGTGTGTACGTGGTGGTGACTGTCAATATGTGAAAATTCAATACCATGTGCAAGAACTCTTTCTATTTGTGCCGACAGTTCATCGAAGATAGCATCTTCAACCTCTTTCGAGAATCGGCCATTGTATATTTTGTTTTCTACATTGAAGGTTGGTTCCTTGTCTGTTTCAATGTATATGCCCTTGTCGAGCAGTATCTGGCTTTTTGTCAATGGTGTACCTTCACTCAAGTTCAGGTGTATGCCGAACGAGATGTTCTCTTTGTATAGGTCAAACATCCTTTTTGAGTCGGCAATAAACGGCATATTGCCCATTATTGTTGTACTTGACAATAGACCTCTGTTTATGTAGTCTTCAATTGCCCTGTTGACTTCCAGAGATATGCCGCAATCATCGGCATTTACTATAATCTTCATATATTGCTATTTGGTAATTGTCATTAACTTGTAAACACTGATAATGCAACGAGCTGGCGTAGCAAGGAATGCTGCTCCCTGAAGCTTGTACTTTAACTTGTTGCAGCCAAGCATAGCCTTAAACAGATGCTTACGCTTCTTTATCTCGCAGGTCCATTGCTTTTTCTTCTCGCGGCTCGATTTGGATATTACGTTTAGCGAGGCATTAATGCAACTTGCAATAAGTTTGTTGAAATATTTGTGATATTCTATTGAAACAACATCATTCCTGAATTTGTATAACGATTCTGCAACAATCAAAAGGTCAAACCCTCTCTTGGGGTTAACTGTTGAGGTAATAGAGTTCTCACGTTGTAGGTAATAATAGACACTATGTTGATGAACTTTCAAGGATTTGCACAAATATAGCATTCGTGGTGTAAACTCTGTATCTTCATGGTATATTCCTTCTTTAAAATTCAGGTCATTTGATTTAAGGAATTCAAGTCTCATTATATAAAAAGGTGCGGGACGCAGAAAACCTCTTTTTATTATGCTCTCTCCTTGTGCTATTTCTTTGGGAATGCATACTATTGTATGGGACGAATATGAAAGGCAATGCCCGATATGAATGACATCGGTGCCGTCCATCTGTGCTATCAATGCAGCCAGGCAGTTTTTCTCAATCCAATCATCGGAATCTATAAACCATACATACTCACCTTTTGCAACTTTTAATCCAGCGTTGCGTGCTACACTCAGTCCTCCATTGGGTTGTGATATAATGCACATGTTAACGACCTTAGAAGCTATATCTTCAGCAATTTGCAACGATTTATCTGGACTACCATCGTTTACCACAATGATCTCGTAGTCGGTGTGTGGTATATCCTGTTCAAGGCAACTTACAAGACATTTTTCGATGTACTGTTCGACTTTGTAAACAGGAATTATTATTGATAGTTTCATATATGCAGTTTAAAATATTCTGTATGGTGCATCCCAGATTGTGTGCCACTTGAATGAACCGATGATTGAAGGTAAAACTAATGTTAATATTGTTTGAAGTATCAAAATCGTGAATATAGTTATTCTATCCAGTTTGTTCTTCGTCTTGGTCATGTAATGGAATAGTGAACCCAAAATGAATATTTCAAGTATTGCACCATACATTAGCATTCTGTTCAGGACTATGATTTGCATTGTTGCCGCGTCCAATAGAATTCCAATAAAGAACAGATTATATAATGGTATAAATACCTCTTTACCAATGAATGCTTTTAATTTGTTGTAGTAAGCTATAATAACAATCCAGCGCAAATATCTGAAAGCAACTCCAAGTCCAGATCCTATTGCAATATCTTCTAGCGCTGTTTTTAAAGAACTTGTTAGATTACCATATCCGATGACACTCATAAAAGGAAGGAGTTTTTGTACAATCACATCAAAAACAATGGGAAAAACGACAATAGAAACACCCAATAACAAATACTGAATTTTAATATTCTGAAAAAGTTCTTTATTTACAATCCAATAAACAGGAGTCCAAATGATTATTGATCTATGAAATAGAGTTCCTATGAATATAAGGACCAAGTAATGATACAACTTACGCTCTTTAATAAATGTGGTTGCACAAATGAAACAAGATAATGCAGCTCCCTGCCTTACTCCATTCATATAGAAGCTGATGTACAGCATAAAGAAGCTTAGAATTATCCAAGGGAACACCTTCCGAAAATTATTTTTTACAGCGATTGCTATGAATAATATTTGTACAAATGCCATAAAAATAAACCACCAATAGAATTTTAAATTTAGTCCATTTACCACATCTATTAAATAACGATTCAAAAACTCAAGTTTTTCATAGTAATAATGGCTATCACCTTTTTCCACAATACTCATGTATTGTTCATAATCCATACCTACCATATATCGAGTACCCACAATAAATGCAAAAGTTACTAACAGCATGTAGAATGGAATAGTAGTCCAAAGTTGCTTGCCTCGTTTGATTGCAACATTGGATGCCTGTGATGCAAACATAACAGACATTACTATGAGTAATATATATATTGAATTGTGGTATTCCATTATCTGAATTCAGAGTTATTTATATTAAAGTGCTTAAAATTCAGAGTTATACTCATTTGAAAGCCTTCTTTATTTTGACAACGAATTTTGTACATCTTTCACCCAATAGAGTTGAAATTTTTTTCTTGAACTTCTTCGTATTTGAGTGCCACGATGCCTTGTAATGGTGTATTGAATATGAGTTCTCGGTTATTGTCAGCTTGCCAGTGTAGTAGTCCAGTGGACATAAGTATTCTCTTGGGTAAATCCACACTCCTGCACACTCCTGTATCTGATTGGTGTACTGCAGGCCGTGTCTTTCCAAGATTTCGGTAGTATAGTCAACCACAGTCTTAGTGTTAAGAGTGCCGTTTGTTTTAAGGAAATGAAAATCAGCATATGTATCAAGAATTTCTTTATACAGGCCGAGGCCGGGGTTTACCCCAAGGCCGAGGCCGGAGGCGACACTCGCTACGCCCGTGTCGCTGGCATCCTTCTCGCATCCCATAAAGGGACCGCGGGCTATGATGTCGTCCATAGGCTTGATTACCTCGACGTCAGTATCGAAATACAGACCACCGTAATTATATAATATCCAGAAACGGGCATAGTCGCTGACAAAGGCATACTTCTTGGCCTCGTAAGCCTCCCTGGTATAAGGTATCATGTTGACATCGAAATTGTCCTCGTTCCACTCCTTTATTTCATACTCAGGAAGGTATTTCTTCCATGATTCAATACACTTAACGGCCAACTGAGGAAGAGGATTCCTTCCAAACCAACAATAATGAATAACTTTAGGTATCATATTATATATTTTTTATTTTCGTAAAATTTTACAAACAAAACTCTTTATCAGTAATCGTTCTCCACGACTCATCAATAGGTACTCTATAATCAATCCAACTATGACGAGGACTGTTGACGTAGTAAAAAAGTGGATAAAACTTCCAGACTTCCAGAAAGCATTAATAAATAAGCCCAACAACAATAAACAACTAAATACAATGACGGAAGGGGAAATTACTTGCTTCAGATAAACGAACAAGTCTAAATTCAGTTGTTTTTTTATGTCGTAGATACAATAGAACCAATACATATACTGCATAAACGCACAGATTGCTACGGCCAGAATAGGATTAGGAACAATCTTCAAAGAGATATAAGATAAAGGCAATGCAGCTAATGTAAATAATCTACCATAAATTTGATTTCGTTTGATATTACCAGTAGCATTAGCGGCTATCCACAAAGGATTGATAAATATAGAAGCTAGCGATTCTATTATTACGATTTTAGAGAAAGGTGCGGCATATTCAGGTACATTCTTCAACCACAACGCTAAAATATAATCAGCTTCTACTAGTATTGGAACGGCTATTAATGCAGATATAAAGAAAGACAGTTTAGACGACTTCATCATCAGAGCAAGCATATAAGAGACATTTCCAGAAGCATAAGATTTTATTATCTGAGGTTTAACGGCAGTCATAATACTATCTGTAAATCTAGACACAACAGAACTCACTTGCATAGAAATACCTTTAGCTGCATTCATTACTGGGCCAAAAAACATGTTCATGACGATATTTGACCCCTGAACACCTGCAGACCATGCAAAACAGCCAAACAAATTAGCAGAAATAAATTTAGTCATTTCCTTTACTAATGACTTATCCCAGCACAATCCTATCTTGCATACACGAAATTCAACTTTACAATATAAAATATGAAAAGAAAGAACAAGAACTGACACCAATGCTGTTAAGCCCGCATATAGTATTAAATGGTCAAAAGAAGACTTAACTATCACATAGGCGACAAACAATCGAGAAAAAGCTTCAAATAGACCTAAATAAGCATAAACCCCCATTTTTTCATGAGCAACAATTGCACCCAAAAAATTCACCTGGTTAATTGAGCAAATCACAGATAGCAATGAAAATTGATATACCCAAAAAGCCGCAATCATGCGTTCTGAAGGTATAACCAATTTATTCATCACAAACCACAATCCTATAGTTTCGCCCAAAAGGATGGTGATTAGAGAAAAACAAAACAATATCGTTCCACATTGTTTAAAGTACTTTATCGTGAGTTCCTCATCTCCACGACCTATTCCCAAGTTTAAATATCTTTGACTGGCATTTGTAAGACTTGAAGTGAAAAAGCCCAACATCCCAACAACACCACCAACAACGTTATAAATACCATAATCCTCTACACCTAATGCTCCAAGAATAACGCGTGAAGTATATAGGGAGACGAGCATCAACAATAGCATACGAACATACAAGAGCATTGTATTCTTTGCTATTCTTTTATTATTTGCTGATTGATCCATATGAAGAACGGAGAACGCAGAGCGTTTAAAGTTTAGAGTTTCAAGTTTAAAGTTTCTGGTTTAAGGTTTAAGGGCGAAGGGTCGAGGGTTTAGAGTTTCAAGTTTAAAGTTTCTGGTTTCAGGGCGAAGGACGAAGGGGCGAAGAGTTCGGGGGATACAACAATAGGGCGGAACAGAAGTCCCGTCCAAACAAGTTGTTGCCAATAAGTTAAAGGTTGATTATTCTATTCTGATTGTGACAAACATTCCTTGATATAACATTCTATATCTTCTGCTGTCTGCTGATAAATAGGTGACAATTGGTTGAAACGCTCATCACGTTTGAAGCGTGCCCCATTAGTAAGTATTGCCAATATGTTTTTGGTCTTTAAGCGATGGCCTGAATAGTCCTGCGCTATAGTAATCATTTCCCAAACAGGAATTCCTGTCTTCAGAATAGAATATATGTCGTAATAATCGCGGAAGTTGCTACGGCGCATCATCACCTCCATCTTCATGGCACCTATAGATCTTCGTTCATCGTTCAACTATCAACGTATTTCCGTGTGCGGTATTCGTTAAACGTTATTTTCACTGCTCATCGCGATTTATCCAATTTTCAAAAGTCAAGTCTTGAACATTCTTGAAATGCCTGGTATTATCTGTAATTAACACCATCCCCAGTTTTACCGCGGCGGCAGCTATCAACAAATCAAAATCATCTACAGGAGTTCCTTGTGCACAAAGACGAACCTTTTCTCGAGAAAAAACATCAATAGACTCTGCAAATGGGACTACATTTACAACAGATGTAAATTCATTGATCAAGCGCAGGTTTTCTTCAATCTTATTACTTTTATATGCCCCATACGTGAGTTCAGCAATTGTCACTTCAGAAACATAACATTGCGAAGGGTCTAATTTGGATAATCTCTCTGCAACATTATACTTTTGACGAAACAAAAATACACATATACAGGTATCTAAAAGGTAACGTGTCATAACTCAATATCCTTATTCAACGAACGATTGGAGCGTATATCATGCAATATTTCCTCTGCATTACGAGTATCTTCCCACTTACCCATCAAATTAGAGACCCAATTGCTGGCATTTGACTTCTTGTCAACGGAAGTAAGAAGTGATGCCGACAATCTGGCAATAAGGTCAAGTTTGACATCAGTGCCTAAATTTTTCAGAATGTTCCAATAAACATTGCTTACATCCACTCTATGCGAACCATACATACTATCCATTGTTCCTTGTTGTTTTAATTTAATGCAAATACCATCTTTATCCGTCACAAAGATACAAATACTTAGGACATAGACAAAATATTTGTTCTATTTTAACTCAAGAACATTATCCATGACACACAGGAAGTACATATTAACATAGAATGTCCACCGCTCACCGTTAATCCTTTTCCGTTTGAATCCGTATCCTCATAATAGTACTTATATGACGTTATCTGCTCGGAATTGGAAATCACGCGCTCTACAGTTTGTTTTATCTTAGCAAGAGCAGCAAGCACATATTCTGTTTTATGCATAGATACCCTCCCTCATAATATCGCGTTTCAGCAATGCATCCATCTCTGGACGAATACGAATAATGTCTACTGGATTACCAAAAAGTTGCTGAAGCTCTTCTTTGATATGTACCATATAGAACA